>JABJMA010000003.1 GCA_018659605.1 Rickettsiales bacterium | reverse complement strand
GGTACTGAAATTTTACTAGCCTTAGACGCCGCATCTACTGAGTTCTATCAAGATGGTAAATATCATTTAAAAGGTGAAAATAAAGTTTTATCCTCAGATGAAATAATTGAATATTATTCTAACCTTGTAAATAAATACCCTATCTTCTCTATAGAAGACCCTATGTCGGAAGATGATTTTAGCGGATGGGAGAAGCTTACTGAAAAACTAGGTCATAAAGTTCAATTAGTTGGAGATGATTTATTTGTAACCAATCCAAAAATTCTAGATGAAGGTATTAAGGCCGGTAGAGCAAATTCAATCCTTATAAAAGTAAATCAAATTGGAACATTAACCGAAACCTTAAATGCTATTGATCTAGCACATAAAAACGGTTACACATCTATCTTATCACATAGATCTGGAGAAACTGAAGATACCACAATTTCTCATATCGCAGTTGCAACTGGATGTGGACAAATTAAAACTGGATCACTTTCACGATCCGATAGAACAGCAAAATATAATGAGCTCATTAGAATCGAGGATGAGCTTAATGGACAAGCTGTTTACGAACATATAAAACTAGCATCATAATATAGAGGTTTACATGGGTTACAATATTGCAGTAGTTGGAGCAACTGGGAATGTAGGAAGAGAATTATTGGCTATTCTTGATGAAAGAGAATTTCCAATCGACAATATTTATGCATTAGCATCAGAAAGATCAATTCATAAAAAGGTCACATTTGGCAATAAAACACTAGCTGTGCATGACCTAGCGAAGTTTGATTTTAGTAAAGTTGATATTGGTTTATTTTCACCTGGAGGGGCAATATCTAAGATCTATGCCCCAAAAGCTGCAGCTGCCGGATGTATAGTCATTGACAATACTTCTCACTTCAGAATGGACAAAGATATCCCTTTAATTATTCCTGAGGTTAATAGATCTGATTTAAAACATTACACAAAAACTAACATCATTTCGAATCCTAATTGCTCAACCATACAAATGCTAGTTGCATTAAAGCCATTACATGATTTTGCCGAAATCAAACGTATAGTTGTATCAACATATCAATCAGTTTCTGGGGCAGGAAAATCGGCTATGGACGAACTATTTAATCAAACGAAAGGCGTCTATGAAAATAAAAAATTATCAGCAGTAAATTTTACTAAGCCTATTAGTTTTAATGTAATTCCACATATTGATGTCTTTATGGAAGATGGAAATACTAAAGAAGAATGGAAAATGATAAATGAAACCAAGAAAATTTTAGGTAGTAACATTGAAGTTAGCGCAACATGTGTTCGCTGCCCTATTTTTGTAGGACATGCAGAATCTATCAATATTGAATTTAACAACCCAATTACTGAGGCGGATGCTTTTAGAGTATTATCCGAAGCAGAGGGAATTATAGTGTCTGATAGACGTCAAGATGGTGGTTATATGACTCCTAAAGAATGCGTTAGAGAGGATGAAGTTTTTATCTCTAGATTACGCACAGATCCTACTATTGAGAATGGTTTAAATCTTTGGTGCGTTGCTGACAATTTGAGGAAAGGAGCTGCTTTAAATACTATCCAAATCGCTGAGTGCTTAGTCGAGGACTATATTTCTAAGAATACCCCAATAAAAATATCTAAGGCTTAATATAAGTTTAGTAATTTTATATTATAACTTGACGTTTTACTGTTATCATATAAGTAATACCGCTCCAAATAATTGGTTTATTTTGTCTAAATAACCACTTTGGGTGCTTAGCTCAGTTGGTAGAGCAGTTGACTTTTAATCAATTGGTCCGGGGTTCGAATCCCCGAGCACCCACCAACTTTCCTAATTTTAAACTTAATTCCAAGAGCCGGATTGTGGTTTTTACAATTTTCCAACCTCAGTCAATACATCTTCCACATGATTCTTAACTTTGACTTTTCTCCATTCCTTTACTATTTCTTGATTCTTATTGATTAAGAATGTTGAACGCTCAATTCCCATATATTTCTTACCAAACATTGACTTCTCTACCCATACTCCATACTGATTACATAATTCTGACTTTTCATCACTGACTAAATCAAATGGTAATGAATATTTGGCCCTAAATTTATTATGACTCGTTACACTATCTTTTGAAACGCCAATTATTACGGTATCTAGCGCCGAGAATTTATCTTCAAAATCTCTAAAATCCTTAGATTCCTGAGTACATCCAGGTGTGTTATCTTTAGGATAAAAATACAAAACTATATTCTTTTTTTCTTTATAGTCCGAAAGATTGATATCCTTATTGTCATTACCCGGAAGGCTGAAGGTTACTTGCTTAATAATGTTCATTTTATATCTTCAAAGGTTAATAATTATGCCAATGTTACTTCATACATATAAATTGCAAGTAAAACAATACTCAAAATATGTTAACCTAATAATATAATCATTTTACTTAAAATCTAAGTCTGGATACTTTAATGCTTGTTTTCTATCAAGCTTTCTACAATATAAGCTGCATTTAATTACTTATAACCTGATGAAGCAAGCAAAGAAAAATCATTATCAATCAAGCCTTAAACTCCTTTGGCTATATGCCAAATCATATTACTCGCTCATAATAGGGTTTGTCATTGCACTTGTTTTATCATCTGTATCCGTTCTATCGCTAGGCAAGGCCCTAACCTTTTTAATAGATAGTGGCTTAATTCATAACGGTTCGCTGAACTCATCATTAATTCTATTACTAGCCATAGTCATTATATTATCCTTAGCGACAAGCCTACGCTTTTATTTTGTTACATTATTATCTGAAAAAATAATCTTAAATATTAGAAAAGATGTATTTAATAATTTAATTCACCAGACTCAGATTTTCTACTCTAATAATAAGATTGGACACCTTCTATCTTCAGTGACAAATGACCTAGTTCTCATTCAAAATTTTATTGCAACAAATCTATCTATCCTCCTAAGGAACATAATAATATTAATTGGAGCTATTATTATTTTATTTACGACCAATATATATTTATTCTTCTACATAATATTTCTGATTCCTATCATTGTAATCCCCTTAATGATATTTGTAAAAAAACTGAAAAAACAATCTAGAGAAACGCAAGATGTTATAGCCGACCTCACCTCCCATATGCATGAACATTTGTCAGCAATTAAAACAATCCAAGCTTTTTCATGTGAGAATTATTCAAAAAAGATTTTTAACGAGCAGCAAAAGAGTGTGCTAACCTTTTCACAAAAACGTATTGCGACAAGAAGCTTCTTAACCCTTATTATTATATTTGCAGTTTTAGCAACGATATTAATTTTAATAAAGAAGGCCGGTATATTGATGCTTTCAGGGCAGCTAACTGCTGGAGAATTATCATCTTTTATATTTTTTAGTATTTTAATTGCTGGTGCATTTGGCGCTATAACAGAAGTGATTGGTAACTTATTTAAATCATTAGGAGCTTTTGAACGTATAAATTATATTTTAAATCAACAACCTAGTGCTTCTAGTCAATCTTTACAAAATGAGGTTATAGCACCAATATTTCCACTCGTGATGAAGAATGTCTCATTTTCATATCCAGATAAAGAAAATGCTATCACTCTAAATAATATAAACCTAACGATTAAACAAAATCAAATTATTGCTATAGTTGGCCCAAGTGGATCAGGAAAATCTACAATTTTTAACCTATTTTTAAAATTCTATAATGTAAATAAAGGCTCTATTACATTTAATGAGTTAGGCTATGATCATATTAGTAACCAAACTGTTAGATCACACTTCTCTTTAGTGCCACAAGATCCTTTTATATTCTCTGGATCTATAGCAGAAAATATTTCTTTAGATGATAATTATGATGAGCAGAGAATTATCGAAGCTCTAAAAACTGCACAAATATATGAATTTGTAAGAACACTACCTCATACTATATTAACAGAATTAGGAGAGAATGGTGCAAAAATTTCAGCTGGTCAACGCCAAAGAATTGCTATTGCAAGAGCGGTGTATCACAAATCATCTGTTATTCTACTTGATGAAGCTACCAGTAATATTGACAAGCTAAATGAGCAAAGCTTTGTTGACTGTGTAAATAATCTAAAACAACATCATACGATTATAATTATAGCACATAGGCGAGAGACAATACAAAATGCTGATTTTATTTACGTATTAAATAATGGAGAAATTGTTGAAGAAGGAACAGAGGAGGAGCTTTATAATAAAAAAGGCCTTTACAAAACACTATTAGGGATGCAATCTGACTAAGGCTCTTTTAATTGCTTTAAATTACAATAATAATACCGAAAAGTTGACACGATATATTAGAATGACAATAATTAATTCGCTTTTAAGCAAAGCCAAGCCATATCTAAATATCGTCTCGACATTATTAGTGATTTTATCATTATTTTTTGTCCTTCTTACTCACTACAAAATTAATTTAGCAAATATTGGCGAGAATGTAGTTACGGTGCCTAAAGCACTTATCATATTCGACTTCATCTTAATAATCCTAATTTGTAGCCTTATCGGATACAAAATTCGCAACTTCATAACAACCCACTTAAGAGAAAACAAACAAAATAAATTACAGAAAAAAATAATACATATAATTGTGTTGTTTGCTGTACTCCCTCCATTACTTTGTATTACTTATTTTTATATATATTTTTCTCATAGTTCAAAAATGTGGTTCAATAATGCTATTGACCAATCACTGCAGGAATCTTTAGAGATATCCAAAATTTATGTAGATGAGAATAAGGCATTGATAAAAGATAACTTATTTCAACTTAAAAGATTCTCTGAGAAAAATACTGACTTGCTAATAAGTAATCCTATTAAATTCGAGAAGAAATTCTCCGCATTAGCGGCCAGCAGATCAATTACTGAGGCCGTTATTTTGATCAATAACAAGGGTAATAACAAAATCTTATCTAAAACATCCTTCTCGTTTTACCCCTCTGTTGAGAGTTTTGATTTATCCGAGGATTACAAACCAGATGATGTAGGAGTTAGCATCATGATTGATGATGATGATAACTATATGAGAGCAATCACTACATTAGATAATATGCCAAATGCTTATATATTGCTAGGTGTGCTTATCAATGATAAAGTCATCAGGCACATAAAGAATGTACAAGGTGCAAATAAAGATTATGATCTGCTAAAATCAAATATAGAAGAAACACAAAAGCAATTTCTCATTAGCTTCTCAACTCTTAGCTTTTTGGTGATTCTCTCTCTTGTACTGTTATTTATGATTTTTATAGCAAAATATATCCTACCATTAATTGAAGTAATAAGTGCTACACAAAGAATCTCAGATGGTAATTATGATATAAGGTTAGATGAGCAAGGCAAAAATGCGGAAATATCATTATTATTCTCATCCTTTAACAAGATGGTTCAGCTTATAGCTCAAAAAAATTGTGACCTATCCTACTCAAAGCAATTAAGCGAATCTAAGAAAGATTTTCTTGAATATATTTTAGGATCTATGCCCTCTGCAATAATTTATTTAAATACAGAGAAAACTGTAATGTTATACAATATAGTAGCAACAAAATTACTTGAGAACGAATCCCTGTATGGTATCAATATATTTGAAATAATGCCTGATCTTGAAGCATTATTAACTGAAGCAGAAAAAGCTCCCGATCAGATTCATAATAGAACACTTGAAACTAAAATTAATGGTAAAATGAAGACTTTCCATTTATTAGCTGCCTTAGATTTTTCAAAAGGTGAAATAAGAGGCTTTATCATTAATTTTTTACCTGTAATAACAACAAAATAATTTAAGATCTATAATTATGACAAAATGCTATATTTCAATCGATAATAACTCAATCAGGACAAAACTTACCAGTTTTTTTGATGGCAACAATATAAATTTTTTAGTTTTAGGAGCAGATGATATATCAACGCTATCAGATGAAGATCTTGCTCATAACGCTCTATTTATAGACTCCAAAAACTTAGAGAGAAGCTCTCAATATATTAATGATACTAAAGCTCCCTTATTACATACTATTCTACTGCAAACCTCTGCTGAACCAACACCCTCAAGAAAATACACGAATATCTGTGATTTAATACTTAACTTACCATTAAATAAAGCAAAGCTGCAAAAAACTTATAACTTTATTAACAAATATAATACCCTTAATTTCAATTCTAAGACTATGGATAGCTTTGATTATGGCGACTATCTCTTAGAAGGAACATCCCAAATTCTAAATGGATTTAAACAAGATCTTAAAAATTTATCAAAATCTCCTAAAAACATTTTCATTACTGGTGGCCTAGGTACTGAAAAAATTAGAGTATTAAATTATATAGTTGATGACACTAGGTCTAAAAATACGAAGCTCCTATATTGCCGCTGTAAGCAGATAATGAATAGTGAGAATCCAAAACAAGAGATGGATAAGGTTTTTAAGAAGCTTAATTATACTAATTATTCGGATGATTTGGTAATAATATATCAACCATATCACCTAGACAAAGAAATGCAGGACTATCTTTATTCGTTACTTATAGAAAAGGATAAGATTCAATATATAACTCTAAGTCAGTATAGTGATAGCTCATTATTATTTGAATTTAACTATGATAAAAAATTAATTTCTTTATTATCAGAATCAACACTAGATATACCAATACTTGCGAATAGAAAACACGATATACCTCATATTGTTGACTATCTAAGTAAACGTTTGATAAGTATTTATGGTTGTCAGGATATAAAATTCTCAACCACAGCTCTTATTACTTTACAATCTTATGAATGGCCAGGTAACTATAGGGAACTTCTTAATATTATTGAATCTTTAGTGATTAACGCTGTAGAGAACCAGATTAATATCATAGAGTCCAAAGACTTACCTTCTGACTTATTCATTGTAAATCAAGCTTCTCTAAATCCATCAGTAAATTATGATATTATGTCAAAGGATCTTAAAGAAGCCCGAAGTATTTTTGAGCGACAATATATTGAAGCACAAATCCGTAGGTTTGGCGGTAATGTATCGCATACAGCTAGTTTTATTGGTATGGAGCGTACAGCCTTACATCGTAAACTTGCATTTCTTGGGATTCTTAGTGATGACCTTAGGTCATCAATCAAAGGGTACAGGAGAAGTTCTAACAACAGCTAATGGTTATTTTTAGTAGAAATTTCTAATAATTACAAATTAATTTAAATTGTTACTTTATTATTTTACAATATGCCTCAAGAATTACGCAAGAAATTATCACAGAAGTTTTTAAAATCTTTTCAGAGTACTCTATATATAGAAGATACAAAATCTTTTCCAAAAGATGGTGTAAAGTTTTTATCAAACTCACTTTTTGAGCTAACACTAAATCATAAACAAGGATCCCCTGATATAAATATTTTAACTCCCACAATTACAAAAGATAAAATAGAATTTGACAATAGCATTATCAATATTGTCAATGATGATATGCCATTTTTAGTAGATTCCATAACTGCTGCAGTTAATGATTTAGGATACCATATTAGCTTAATAGTAAATAAGGTGATTTATGTAAAGCGTGACAAAACCGGGGATCTTCAAGATATTAGCTATAGTTCTAGCGATGAGTCTTTAAAAGCTGAATCAGTAATACAGTTACATATTAAAAAATTATATCTTGAGACCTCAAAAGATTCTATTAGGAAAAAACTTTGTGATACGCTACAATGTGTTAGATCAGCCGTTTCTGACTGGAGTCCAATTATGGATCTATTAGAAGATGCTAGACACTCTATTGTAAGAACTGGGCATAGTCCGGATGATAAGCATGAAGCTATAGCTTTTATTGACTGGGCTATGGATCATAACTTTATTTTTCTAGGCTTTTCTGAAACATATTTTACAAAAAACTCTTCTTGTTTTAATTTCACTCAGCAGAAATCTGAGAATCTTGGTATACAAAAAATATCAAATTATGATGATTTATCCTCTATACCGAAAAAAGTTTTCCTTCAAAATAATTGCCCTATTATCATAGTTAGTAAATTAATTGCGAAATCACCTATTCATCGATCAGTAAATCTGGACATGATACGTATTACTATCTTTGATGATAAGCTAAACCCTAAGGGTGAATTAAGATTTATTGGCTTATTTACTTCTAAGTTATTATATCAATATGCCAAAAATATCCCTTTGATCAGACAGAAGATTGAATATGTAACAAAAAAAGCTAATTTCGATCCCAAAGGTCATAATGGTAAAGAATTAGTTGCAATATTGGAATCATATCCACGCGAAGAATTATTCCCTATCAAAAAGGCAGAATTACTTGATATTTCTCTAGGAATTATAAAGCTCAGCGGATCAAATGCTGTAAAAACATTTTTTAGAACAGATCCACTCTCACGCTTTATTAGTGTAATATGTTTTATACCAAAGAAAAACTTTAGCACAGGTATTAGGCATGACTTGCAAAAAATTCTAGCTGCAGAAATTAGTCCTAATATAACTTCACATGCAACTTTAATTTCTGATCAACCACTAGCTAGAGTACATTTTATCATTGTTGTAAAAGATCAAGATATAAGTAAAATCAATTATGAGAAAATTGAGAATTTAATCTCAAACTCTGCAGTAATTTGGCGTGACCAAATTGAAAAAGCTATATTTAAAATATTTGATGAACAAGTTGCGATTGATCATTTTAATAATTTTGGAGATTGTTTTCCAGTATCATATCAAGAGCATTTTAAGATAAGTAATGCAATAAATGATATCTCCAGAATTGACAAGCTGCTTAATAGTGAAATACCTAATATTTCACTATCTAGAATAGAGAAAGAAGATAATTTATTTAGCCTAAAACTATATACGATAGGTTCTCAAGTTACATTATCTAATATAATGCCTACATTAAATAATTTTGGGCTTAATGTAATTAGTGAAAATATTTATTTAATAAAGCCCTTAAATACTGATAAGGATATATGGCTTAATTATTTTATTGTATCTATCGACCTATCTAATGTTGAATATAATAGCGTAAAGAAACATTTTGAATGTGCCGTGCTAGACTGCTGGTTAAATAAATATGAAAATGACCATCTTAATCATTTATTACTTAAAGCATCATTTAATATCAAAGATATAGCTCTTATTAGATCTCTAGTAAAATATACAATCCAAACAAATTTTTCATTTAGTTTGGATTTTATTGAGAATACGCTTGTTAAATACCCTGAGCTTACAAAAGATATTAAAGACCTTTTCTACGAAAAGTTTGACCCCTCATTAAAGGATCGTAATCCAGACAAAATCAAAGCCCAAATAGCAAAAAGCTTGCAAGATATTTCGAATATTTCTCATGATCTAATATTCAGCAAATTATTGGAAATTATTGACAATATGGTCAGAACTAATTTTTTCCAATCTCATAAGAAGCACTATATTTCATTTAAACTTTCTAGTAAGAATTTAACTGATATATTACTACCAAAGCCTTTTGCTGAGATTTTTGTTTACTCCTCAGATACTGAAGGCATACATTTGAGAGGAGGTAAGGTTGCAAGAGGAGGTATACGTTGGTCCGATAGAATAGCTGACTACAGAACTGAAGTGCATGGATTAGCAAAGGCACAAATGACTAAAAATGCTATTATTGTTCCCGTAGGTTCTAAAGGTGGTTTTATTGTTAAGAAAGATACCTCTAGTTTTTCGAGAGATGAATTATTCCAGGCTGGTATAGACTCTTATACTACTTTCCTAAGTGGACTGCTTGATATAACTGATAATATTATTAATAAAAAAATTGTTAAACCTAATAATGTTATTTGCTATGATGATGATGATCCATATCTTGTTGTAGCTGCAGATAAAGGAACAGCTACATTCTCAGATATTGCAAATAGGATTTCTGAAAAATATCATTTCTGGCTTGGGGATGCTTTTGCTTCTGGAGGATCAAAAGGCTATGATCATAAGAAAATGGGCATTACAGCCAAAGGCGCATGGGAATCAGTTACTCGTCACTTCTATGAATCTGGTATCAATATCAAGAAGCAGTCTTTTACTACTGTAGGAATTGGAGATATGTCTGGTGATGTATTTGGTAATGGGATGTTACTATCTAAGAAAATCAATCTAGTAGCAGCTTTCAACCATATGCATATATTTCTTGATCCAAATCCCAACTCCGCAACCTCATATAAAGAAAGATTAAGATTATTTAAATTACCTCGCTCTGGTTGGGGTGACTATAATAAGAAAATAATTTCAAAAGGTGGGGCTATCTTTTCTAGATCGCAAAAATCTTTAAAACTTTCGAAAGAGATTGTCACATTACTGGATTTAAAATCAAATGTTATAGCTCCAAACCAACTTATTAAAACCATCATTACAGCTAAAGTCGATCTATTATGGAATGGTGGTATTGGAACTTATATTAAAGCTTCCACAGAAAATAATGCAGATGTTGGTGATAAAAATAATGATATAGTTAGAGCCGATGCTAAAGATCTAAGATGTAGTATAATTGGCGAAGGTGGTAATTTAGGTCTTACTCAAAAAGGTAGAATAGAATATGCTCAAAATGGTGGTCGTGTAAATACTGACTCTATTGATAACTCCGGTGGAGTAAATTGCTCAGATCATGAAGTAAATATTAAGATTGCACTGCAAGATCTAGTTCATAAGAAATCTATTACTCTCAAGAATCGTGATAAACTCTTAGAAGATATGACTGATAGTATTGAGCATTCAGTTTTATATGACAGCCAACTATCAGCTCAAACTGTTTCTCTTGCAGAATCAAATAATTATAATGCATTAGAACATCAAGAACGCCTAATGAATAAACTTAAAGATTGTGGTTTATTAGATCGTAAGGTTGAATTTCTTCCTGATACTGAAGAAATAAACCATCGCAAGTCTGAAAAAGTTGGTTTAACTAGGCCAGAATTATGTGTATTATTATCATATTCTAAGATCTATCTATATAATGAACTAGTCAATTCTTCACTCCCTGATGAAGTATATTATTTGAACGAATTGATAAAATATTTTCCTGAAAAGTTAGTAAATAAATTTAAAGCTGATTTATTCCATCACCCCTTAAAGCGTGAGATTATATGTACATTTGTTGCAAATAGCATGGTTAATAGACTTGGTATTACTTTTTTTAACAGAGTCTCTGATGATACCGGTCTCAAGATATGTGATATTGCTAGAGCATATACTATTATCAAAGACTCTTTTGAGCTTCCATTACTTTGGCGTAATATTGAAGAGCTAACATATGATATATCTTCTGAGGTTCAAATTAACATGTTTAGAAAAATTTCTAAATTTATTGAACATTCTACCTTGTGGCTACTTAGAGTCTATAGACATACTCTTGATGTAATAGAAACTTATGTTTCAATTTATCATGATAAGCTAGAAATTGTTCTGAATAATTTAGAGAAAGTATTATCTAAAGAAGCCCTAAAAAGCTTCAATAGTAATTACAAAGATTTAAGAGCTAATAATGTTCCAGATAATATTGCACGCAAAATGGCAGCATTAGAGTTTATGCCAGCAATATACCAAATTATTTATGTTTCCCAAACAAGTAATCTTGATCTGCTATCTATCGCTCGTATTTATTTTAATCTAGGACTCAGGATGCACTTTAGATACCTTAATATTAAAACAGCAGATTTAAACCCAGATACATATTGGGAGAAACTGTCAATCAAGAGCTATACAAATAATCTATTTGATCAACAAATGAGAATTACTAGTGAGGTTGTTAATAGCATTAAGAAGGAAATATTAATAGAAGAATCAGAGCAATCTGTTACTACATGGTTAAATGATAATAAAAAGCAGATAAATAGATATTATGAATTAATTGCAGATATTCAAACTCATGAATTTCCAGACTTCTCAATGCTTAATGTGGCTGGACACAGAGTGAAAGAAATTTCCTCTACTACAAAGAGTGCAAAATAATTTTTTTGACCTTATCAGATAATATGCCATTATTAATCTCTCTTTCAATATAGTTTCTTACATTGGGGAGGTATTTTTGATATTCTACCAAACCTCTGTTAACTACAGATTTAGTAAATAGGCCATATATTCTAAGGTTGCGCTGTAGTGATAATATTCTATATTCTTGCATAAAACTTTCTTTGTCTATCTTGGAATTAAGATCAAAAAAGAACTCTAGCATTTGCTTTTCAAAAATTGGAGGGATAAAGCGTCTTGCATCCTGTAATAATGACACAACATCATATGCTTGATATCCTATAGATAAATCTTGATAATCCAGTAACCCTACCTTTCTAATACCATCTCTGTCATTTAACCACATAATGTTATCGACATGAAAGTCACGTAATGACCAGATAGATGGTTCAGGTAATTTGCTAACTATTCTAGAAAGCTCTGATTCTATTTGCGGCTTGTATAAATCAAGTACACAATGATTAACAAATTCCTCAATCCCTTCTACTAAAATACTCTTACTATGAACTTCATTATCTTTTCCTTTTATAGGAATGCTCTGGAGCTCTGATAATAAATATAATGATTTCTTATAAACCTCTTTCTCATCAGCAAGATCTACTCCCATTAAATATTTATTTACTTTATTATTACCTAAATCCTCAATTAGAGCAATCGAATGCTCAAAATCTATTTGAAATATGTATGGAACAGAAAATCCTTCCTTCTCAAAAAAATATGTTGTCAAAATAAATTTACAAAACTGACTAGGTTCCCGAGTGGAATCCATTAGGACAAAACTTTTACCATTATGTTTGACTCTATAATATATGCGTGTTGACAAATCATTAGGTAGTAAGAATAATTCTGCATTTGGAATATTCTTCTCAATAAAATCAGTTAACTGTCGAGGTAAATTTGCTTTAAAAGATTGAGATTGCATGGATTTGTAGTAGTAACAACTATGTGTCTTTCATTTTTATTATTAAGCTCAAAGCTAATATTGATATAGTCATGATGAATTATTTTCTTTAATAAATCTGGCCACTCAACGATAACAATATTATCACCTATTAAATCTTCAATAGCTAGATTGAATAATTCATTACTTGAAGTCAATCTAAATATATCGCAATGGCAAATTTTATAATCTCTGACGTTATATAAATTCATCAAATTAAATGTAGGGCTAGGTACAACATCATTATAGCCAAGACTTTCTAATAAAAGCCTCACAAAGGTTGTCTTACCACTCCCTAGATCCCCTTCTAAGAAGATTAATGGCTTAGATTTAAGTATAGGTATAAACTTTTTAGCAAACTCAAATAAGGCTTTTAAATCAGTAATTTCTATCTTTATCATAATTCAGCTTTACAGAAATACTTAATATTGATACTTAACAGTGTGTTTTAATATTTATGAGGGATGTTTAAACCATTCTATTCTCATAATCTAGTAAAGAATCTAAAAAAAGAGTTTTACATATTAATTATGAAAAATTTTCAACAAGTTACAATTCAGAGGCCTATAAGATTCTCTGGTATAGGTATTCATTCAGGGAAAATCAGTAATGTCAAAATTTCTCCTTCTGGCCCCGACACAGGTATAACCTTCATTCGGACTGATATAAAAAAACCGGAGAATATCATTAAAGCAAAATTCGATAATGTTATAAGCACTACCCTTGGCACTTCACTTACCAATAAGTATAACATTAAAGTTTCTACCATTGAGCATTTAATGGCCGGGTTATGGGGAGCTTCTATTGATAATTGTCTGATTGAAATTGATAATGAAGAAATACCAATTTTTGATGGTAGCTGTGAACCATTTATCTTCATAATTGAATGCGCTGGGCGCGATCATCAATATAATCTAAAAAAATTCTTAAAAATTAATAAAAAAATAGAATATAAGGAAATTGGCAAAGATGGAAAAGAAATTAGCTGTTCACTCGAACCTGATAGGGGATTTAGTGTTGATTTAGCTATTGAATTTCAAAATAAAGTGATTGGCAATCAAGATTTCAATTTTAGTTATTTAGAAAATGATTTTAAAACCTCTATATCACGTGCCCGAACCTTTGGCCTTGAAAGTGAAGTAAAGATGATGAATGAAATGGGGCTTGGACTAGGAGGCTCCCTTGATAATGCTATAATTGTTAGTAATAATGCTATACTTAACCAAGATGGACTTCGTTTTGACAACGAATTTGTTCGACATAAAATTTTAGATTCTATTGGAGATCTTTATTTATCTGGATATCCTATATTAGGTAAATTTACAGGCTATAGATCTGGTCATACAGCAAATAACAAATTGCTACGAAATCTTTTTGCTAATAAAGATAGCTATGAAATTATTGAAGTAGTTAATTAAAAAACTTGTATTTCCCTAAACATATTTAAACTTATGTGAGAATATCTTCTCAACCTTCTTAAGCAAAGAAACATAGGATACAATAATTAGGCTATCCCCTGCTTCAATCATAGTATCACCAAATGGGATGACGGTTTTCCCATGCCTTAGGATAGCTGTAATATCAATTCCCTCTGGCAATTTTAATTCAGATAATTTCTTACCCGAAGTATAGGAATTATCATATGATATAGTCTCTATAATTTCTGCTTGCCCCTCACAGATTGAAAAAACATTACGAGATTTTATATCACGCGTATAACGTAAAATTGATGATACTGAAATTTCTCTTGGATTTACAATAACATCAATACCTAAAGATGAAAATAATGGGGCAAATGATGATGAATTAATAAGTGCAATTGCTTTGTTGCAACCAAACTTCTTAGCTAATAATGAAGAAAGAATATTCACTTCATCATCATTGGATACAGAAATAATCATATCACTATTTTCAATATTAACTTCACGCAATATTTCTTTCTCTAGAGCGTTACCATTAATAATTGCTATATCAGGAAAATGAGCAGCCAAGAACCTGGCCCTTTCAGCATTATGTTCAATAATCTTAATATTTATTGCACTATTCTCTCCGAGGCTTGTTGCCAAACTATACCCTACTCGTCCACCACCAACTATTCTAATATTTCTTGCCTCTGGCTCTTCATGTCCTAGTAATGACAAAACTTCTTTTATATCGTTACTATCAGCAGCTAGATATATTTCATCATCTTGATTTAAAACTATATCGCTTTTTAGACTAAATTCTTGATCACGAAGAAAACCAAAAACTTTAACTTTCAAACTCTTAGAAAGTTTAGCATTAGCCTGCTTAATAGTAAGGCGATTAATTATAGAGTCTTTACTAAATTTTACTGAAATTACCTTTATTTTTTCACCTGAGAATAAAAAAGTCTCATTTGCACCAGGAACATGAAGTCTGTTAGAAATAGCCTTTGCAACCTCCTTTTCTGGTGATATCATTAAATCAATCGGAAAAGTATCTGTCGAAAAAATACTATCATGATATTTTCCTAAATAACTATGATGTCTGATATGAGCGATCTTCTTCTTTACCCCAAATAGGTTGGAAGCTATATATGAGGTTACCATATTAATTTCATCCGAATCAGTAACTGCAATAATCATATCCGCATCCCCAGCTCCGGCTGCTTTTAATATAGATGGATGTGACGGGAAACCCAACACACAATTCAAATCTAACTTATGACGAATTTTATCTAGTAAGACTTCTGTCATCCCTATAATGGTTACATCATTTCCTTCATTGACTAACTGCTCAGCTATTCCTGCACCAACGGGGCCTGCGCCACAAACTATTACTTTCATTTTATTTATTTTAAAAATAGTTATTATTTAGCTTTATTTATGTAATAACTATCAACATCTTAAAATCAAATTTTATGATTAAAATTAGTGTTTTATCTTTTTGTATTAGGATGATCTAGCCACCTATTATGTACCCAAAACCACTGCCCAGGTGAAGAATTAACCCAATGCTCAATTCTTTTGTTAACGCTAGTCATAATCTCATTAATCTGTTTTTCTTTGTTATTAATTTTTTTATATTTTAACTCTGGCTCAATAACTAACTCATATTTTAAGTTACCAATACGCCTTACATGGACTCCAATTAATGGATATTTATATTTATGCGCAAGCTGTGCTAATAATGGTGGTGACATGGCATCCTTTCCTAAGAATGGAACTTTTATTCCCTCATGTAACTTTTGATCCACAAAGCTAGCAATAGTTATACCTTCTTTTAGGCCCTCGACTACCTTCATAGCATTTCGCCTACCTTTAGAGTGCATAATAAAATATTCAGATGAACGCGCATTAATGATTACCTCATTTAGGTAAGGATTATTAGTTTTGCGATAAATCATATTTGTTTTTATCTTATAATGCTTCAAAAAGGCTGAGATCACTTCCCAATTTGAATAATGAGCAGAAAATAACAATACTGGTTTTCCTTCATCAATATGACTCATGATATTTTCGAGCCCAATAATTTTTACATAGCTTAAAAACTGCTCCTTATTAATGGTAGAAAATAATGGAAATTCTGCAAAATTATGCCCTAAATTTTGCCAGACAGAAGCTGTTATCTTATTAATCTCAGAATTGGTCTTATTAGGATAGATCATCTTAAGGTTTTGCTTTGCAACCTTATTTGCTTTGAGCCTACTACCTATTACCATAAAAACATGAGAATAATAATATGTTATTATCGATATTGGTAAAATTCTAGATAATATAAAAAATGATTTTACGATATAACATTCTAGTATGTACCTTATATTCTTACCCATTATTTTAACTTTTTCTTAATAAAATTAATAAAATCTTGTTGATCAATAAATTCCAACCTCATTTGACATATCTTATAATCTTGCAATTGCTTATTATCAATTTTAACAGCGTCTTTTTCTGTTGTTAATATAGACAAACCTTTTGCCCTTGCCTTATCAATAATATGAATATAATCTTTGTTATTATATTGATGATGATCACTATAATTGATAACCTCAGAAATTTTTACATTATTTGCTAACAAAAATGTACTAAATTTTGCATTATTTGCTAATGCTGAAAATACTAAGTAATTTTTGGATAAATCAATCTCAGAAATTAATTTGGGCTTTAGATAAAACACAGGCTTTGATGATATATATTTCATAATATTATCATCTATTTGCAAATCTAAGCTTCTAATGAAGAAAATACAATCAGCCTCCTCTATGTGCCATGCGACCGTATCTCTTAAAGGTCCCGCAGGTAAGACGAGCTCATTACCAAATAAATAATTCTCATCAATTACTAAAATCTTTAAATCACAATTTAAATATAAATTCTGAAAGCCATCATCTAAAATAATAATATCATCTGCAGAATTTTTAAGAAAATTGATAGCCTGATGACGTTTTTTAGCGATATAGGTTGGAGCTTGCGCTGCTAGCAACCTTGCCTCATCACCTGTTTCTGCAACTGTATTTTCTTTTAATTTTATAACCTGTGGACCAGATATACTACCTTTATACCCCTTAGTAAGGTAATTATAATTGTAACCTAGATCAGATAATAACCGACCTATTGCTAATGCCGATGGTGTCTTACCCCCTCCTCCTATTGTCGCATTACCTATAACAATTGAATATTGATAAAACTTATGTGATCTTATTAGCCTCTGACGCACTCTTATTACCAATAAGAATAACCACGAAAACGGCAATAATAGATATGTTCCTAAGCCCTTCTTAGCAAAAAAATTTAACATTCATTTTATTAATTTTAACTTACACATATCCGTCTCAAAGAAAATTTAGAGATTAGTTATAAAAGCTAAATAACTTGCCTATAAATCCTCATCATATTTATATATCTAATAATACTTAAAAAACATTAATAAAAACAGAATAAATACTATAGCATCTTGACAGCTCGAGATTAACTCTATATAAGTCACCGGTCAATTTATAGTTTAAAAAATGAAAAGAACCTTTCAACCATCAAAGATCGTTAGAGCTAGAAGACATGGTTTTAGAGCTAGAATGGCTACAAAAAGTGGTAGACAAATATTAGCAAACCGTAGAGCAAAAGGCCGTAAAAAACTTTGCGCTTAATATGAGTAGCTAACCACTATCTTTCATCCCCAAAAATAGGTTAAATGCTGTATCTTCCTCCGCCAACCTTAGCCTATCAGAAAGCTCGAAACAATACTTCAAAGATAATAACACAATCTGCTGTTATTCTATATCAGAATAATAGCTTTTTTAATTTACCACAGGATAATACTTATATTGGTATTACTATTAGTAAAAAATCTGTCAATAAAGCAGTACTCCGTAATAAGGTGAAGCGTAGGTTTAGGGCAATCATCAGAGCCTATCTACAGGAGGATAAATTACCTAATATGACAATAATTTTTATTATCAGAGCACAAATTTTAAATTTTTCTTTTGCAACTCTTCAAAGAGAAATTATAAAGAGTCTAAATAAAATAACACAACAACATAAGAAAGCATTAATTGATGGATGATCGAAAAAACCTAATAACTGCCTTAATATTATCAGTAATTATTATTACTTCATGGAATTTCTTTATTGAGAAGCCGAAATATGATGAATATTTAACGCAAAAACAAATATATGATGATCAGCTTGAAACTAGGATTACAGAAGAAAAAGCAAATCATGAAACCATAAGTTCTCAAAAAGAAATTATTAAGAACAGCCCAAGGATTGATTTTGAGAATAATGATATTACAGGTTCCATAAATCAGAATTCAGGTTATTTGGATGAGTTAACACTAAGAAAGTATAAAATATCCAAAGACAGCGATGAAAATGTACAACTTCTTCGTAAGAAGCTTGAATCTGAATCATATTTTATAGATTTTGGCTACATAACTAAATCAAATCAAGATATAAACAAAGTAGCCAATTGGCAAAGTAATGCTGATAATTTTCGGAATGGTTCAGTTACTCTTTCCAAAACAACTGAACAATTTTTCCTTGAGCGAAAGATTACAATCCAGGATAAATACTTATTTAAAATAACTGACAGTATTACAAATATCTCTAAATCTTCACAAGAAGTAAAACATTACGGATTAATAAACAGAGGATTCTCACTCGACTCTGAATCATTCCTAATCCTGCATGAAGGTCCTATATCAGTTATAGATAACGAATTACAAGAAGTAACTTTTAAAAAACTTACCAAAGAGGATTTCAACTACAAATCAGTTAATGGCTGGACCGGATTCTCTGATAAATATTGGCTCTCTGCTATTATCCCTAATAAATCTAAATCCTACAATTACAATATGTATCATTATTTAAAAAATGATTTAGATAATAGATTTCAGACAGAGCTAAGTAGTAACTGGTATGAAATTGCCCAGAACCAAACAACAGAATTTGAATATCTAATATTTGCAGGCCCTAAGGAGTTAGAACTCCTTGATAACTATACTGTTAAATATCAAATACCTTTATTTGACAGAGCCTTAGATTTTGGAGTTTTATACTTTATGACAAAGCCAATCTCAAAGGCACTCCATTTCATTAACAACTTCGTACATAATTTTGGAGTTACTATAATTATTTTCACTATCTTATTAAGACTTCTCCTTTTTCCATTAGCTGACAAGTCCTTCAAGGAAATATATAAAATGAAGCAGCTGCAACCTGAGATTAAAGCCTTAAAAGAAAAAAACAAAGATAATAAGATGGCGCTAAATAAGGATGTAATGGCTCTTTATAAAAAATATAGTGTTAAACCAATGGCTGGATGTTTGCCTTTATTAGTACAAATACCTATTTTCTTTGCCTTATATAAAGTATTATTTGTCACTATTGAAATGCGTCAGGCAGATTTCTTTCTATGGATAACTGACTTATCTATTCCGGACCCAACTTCAATTTTCAATCTTTTTGGCTTATTGCCCTTTGAACCTTTCTTTAATATTGGTATATGGCCTTGTTTAATGGGGCTAACAATGATGCTTCAACAAAAATTCAACCCTACTCCCCAGGATCCTATGCAGGCAACTATGATGAAAATATTGCCATATATGTTTACATTTATATTTGCTACTTTTCCTGCAGGGCTTGTGATTTACTGGACATTCAATAATGCCTTATCAATTCTTCAACAATATTTCATTAACCGAAAACATGGTAAGTAATGCTTAATAATATTGATAAATGAAGCTTATATTACTTATAAACAATAAATTATATAGCTTGGAACCAACTCCCAACTACTAAAAACTTTTTTTAAACACTATGTCTGGTAAAAAATTATCATTAATAGATCTAAAAAAGCGTCATTTTAAATTTGAGACCTCTTCAAACTCATCTAG
This sequence comes from Rickettsiales bacterium, assembly GCA_018659605.1. Lineage (GTDB taxonomy): Bacteria > Pseudomonadota > Alphaproteobacteria > Rickettsiales > JABIRX01 > JADHOX01. The sequence continues at coordinate 80 of JABJMA010000003.1, read as the reverse complement.
CAACTGGCCTAAATTAGTATTACCTGAATTTGCATTTATCGGTCGATCTAATGTTGGTAAATCCACGTTAATTAACAGCT
>JABJMA010000068.1 GCA_018659605.1 Rickettsiales bacterium | reverse complement strand
TTTCATCATATTGTTCCCTAAATGTTTCTAATGCAGTAGGAGGAGTTGGTGGCTTAATTAAAGCTGGAACAGCTTGTTTTCTACTAGTTGATCCCACATTAGATATTGTAGGATTAGATGATGCTATTACAGCTTGAACTGGAACAGCTTTTGAGCGCGACACAGAAGTCACTGCAACTACTTTTCTGGTTTGACTGGAAGTGGGAGTACCAACAATGCGAGGTATTCCTTCAACAGTTGGAAAAGGTGATCCTGCTTTAGGAGGAGTTGGTAGATTAGATAGTCCTTTTGATTGAAATACACCAACAAAAGTTGTTGGTGAAGCAGAAACTGAACTAGTAATAGATGCTGCTACATCTAATTTATTCCTTACTTCCTTTAATTTAATTCCTTCATCAGAATCAGCCGTAAATTTCCCAATGAATTTATCAAATGTTTGTGTAATAAATTTATCTTTAGCAATCTTACCCCTCTCACTTGTTCCATAATAAGAATTTACCTGATTGATAAAAACAGCAAAACCATCATTAGATTTTATATTAGTATATATTTCCTGCTTATTAATTAAATCCGCCCTAGATGATATGCCTTTACAGGCTGTATCAAAAGCCTGAAACATATTTCCTTTTGTTCGCTTCCTACTTGATCCAGGCGTATTTAAACTTGATCTAGGCGTATTTGAATTAGATCCATTCATAGTGAGTTTTGCTGGTGTTATGTTAGCATTGTAGTCCATATTCCCTATTCCTATTTAAATGATTAATTTTAAATAAATAAATTTATTGTAGGTTATAAGTAACTATTATTTGATAATAATTTAATAAAATAGCTTATAGAATCATATCTTGATTATCTCATCATCTAAAATCTATAACAGCAACATACCTTTTATTAGGATCTATGTAAGCAATTTTAACGCAAAATGCAAATAGAAATAACATTGTTATTGAGAAATTATGGTTTTTCTAGCGACTATTATATTGTTAGTGTTAAAAATAACAAATTATCTAGCTAATAGTAATAATAATAATTTAAATATTGGATATGAAATATTGGATATTAATAGATCGATTTACTATATAAAAGGGATGAAAACCACCCCTTTTAAACAAGTTATATCTAATATCTTCCCCGGTCATTCGAAGTATCATTACGTCGATTAGATACTCTTTCTGCATTATCCGTTCTACGCTCTACTCCATGTGATATATCTTGATTATTAGGGCTATTATCCTTAAAACCAGATTTTTCTACATTAGTAGTTGGACTTGATTCAGTGAGTTTAGTAGCGATAAATCCACCACCCACACCACATGCACCACCAATAACAACACCTAAAGCTATGGCAGGAGCTGCAAACCCAGCAACAGCCGCAATTAAACCACCCAAAGCAGCAACAGCAACAGCAGTCGCAACAATAGCAAGAGTTGATTTACTATCAGATTTTTCTAGATTAGCATTTTGATTTTTAGGAGCTATTTTATCAGACTTCTCCTCATGCTGATCCTCATGCTCCTCCTTTTGCTCCTCCTGTTTTTTATAATTTCTGCTATTAACCCTTGGTGTAGTTTTAGAAACCTCTTCTTTATGAATTAAATTATCAAATTGCGCGCCTTTTTTACCACCAATCTCGTCTCCTATCCACTCTAAAGTGCTTTCAAAATTATCACCTAGAATTTTCTTAACTTTACCATCTTTCAAAGCAGTTTTTAAAGCACTAAAAACACCGTCTGGCTCAAATCTAACAAGCTCCTTAAAGGCTTCATTCTCCGAATCAAAAAGAGCTTCTAAACCATCTCTACTCTTAAGTGAAGTTAGAGTTTTTATAGATTTATTGAAGGTCTCCATATTTAGATAAGCCTGACCAGGAGTAGTATGATCTGTAATTGCTTCTTTTAATATAGCTGGATAATCCTCTAGATTATATGCTTGTCTTGGATCAATCTTAAGTAATTCACCTAATACATTTAATTTGGGATCATACGCATTTAAAACTTTTTCGATAGTATCATAATCAGTATTTTTGGATATTAATAATTCTAATAAATCAGTTGTATTAATGCCTCGTAAAGCAGTTGCAAATTCTTTTAATTTATCATCATCTATATCAATCTCAATATCCTCTAATACTCTTTGACGAGCAGGGGTAGCTAGATAATTCTTAATATCAATAACTTGTTTTACTTCAGGTTTTTTTGCGTCAGCGAGGGCCAAAAAGAAATTGTCACTAAGATATGTCTCAATTGTATCAGCCGTGTTAAACTCGTACTCATCAAAATTAAGCAAGTTATCTGTATCTAAATTCATATATTTCTTATTAGCGTCAATATGATTTACTAAATCAGCAAATTTAGTCGCAGATATAAATTGGCATTCGTCTACATCATCAAACGTTACATAGTCTTTTAGAAAAGAGTGAATATTATCTTTACGGTCAAATCCTTCAATCATAGCATTATCATCACCTAACTGTGTTAACTCATATCTTTGTTTACGAGCCTCAAAATCAGGTAGAATGGATTTTACAGCTATCGTAATTTCAGCCTTAGTTAAATTTTTAATATCTGTCATAATGTCCTCTATAAATTTATATTCCATCCTTCGGCTAGCTAACAACTAACTAACCGATTATTTTTTATTTTAAATAATTATTTTGTATTACTCCCTTTAACAGCTTCTTTTGCCTGTTTTCTAGCCAATAAAACTTTCTCTCTATTTGATAAAGGCTTTTCAGCACCATCTTGAGCTTGTTTTAAATCACCCCCCCCAATATTAGAAGACACCGTAG
>JABJMA010000067.1 GCA_018659605.1 Rickettsiales bacterium | reverse complement strand
TTAATAAAAACGAACTTTTATTCGTCCATAGATTTATAATACAATTTTTTGGCAACCTATTCAAGCTATATTACGTATTTATTTTACAACCAGAACATGGCATTTTACTGTGATGACCCGTCGAGCCGCGGATCTGAGCATATTTTCATTTCAAGATATTTTACTTTTTTAGCCTTTTTATATAAAAAAACTCCATTATTCATAGAGTTTTATAAGTTTTTATTTCGATTTATCACTAAAAATCCCCTATACCAAAAAGGCATAGAGGATAAATTTTAAATTATTGTTTATTTGACCTATGCTGTGACACCATGTGTATTTACATTAGTAATAGGAATATATGAAGCTGTAAATGTCATAACACCTGTCGTATAGCTTGTACCTGGAGCCGAACCAGTGACGGCATCACTTGTTATTGTCAAAGTTTGAGCACCAATTGCACAAGCACTCAGAGTTAGTGTCAATGTTGAAATCGCAGGGTTAGCACTAAGTCCACTAAGTCTTACACCCACAGTTGCAGCCGTAACCAAAGTATCACCATTCGTTATTGTATTTGCTCCGCCAACTGATGTTAGAGCACAAAGTATGGTTCGAGCAGTACCACCAGCTACAAGACCTGTCGTTCCTACCTGACCAGTTATTACAACATTTATACTATCAGAAGAAATTATATCACCCTCCGTCATATTGTTAAAAGTTATATCGGTTACCATTGCTACACCTAATTGAACAGCTGTTACGAATTTAATTTCAAAATTATCAGTTCCATCATATCCTGCATTTGCAGATAACGATCCTAATGCTAGGATTGTAGCAAGTGCAGTTGTTTTTAATATTTTCATTTATATTACCTTCTAAAGTTAAATTAATATTAGGCATATTTTAATTGCCCATAGAATCCATTATACAACTTTATCACCTCGTCGGCAAGATAATTGTGATAATTTTACAACGGATTAGTGGGTTTTATTACGGGGGAGTCCCTTTTTTTAAAAAGATTTCCTGAGTTAGGTTATATTTTATTACAAGTTATGGTGCAAAGGTTATTGCAATTTTAAGTAATTGATATATTTTCTAAGATTTTTATCACTAATATAGTGACCTTTAGAGAATCTAATGATCTCCGATTTTATATTAGGTAGATCTGAAAATAACTGATAGTTAAATATGAAAAAAGTTAATTTCTGATTATTAGATATATAATTACTATTTAGCAAAACCGCTTGAAAATCATTCCATTTATGCATTGCCTCATCCAATTTATCATATTTCACTAAATATGAAATTATCATTTGCATCATATTATTATAATTAGGCGAACCAGCTAAGAAAGTCTCCGAAACTGAATTAGCAACATTATCAACAAGCTGCTGATCATAACTAGCACCATATTCATAACTTCCGCCATATGCCACCAATTTATAGAAATTGATATAATTATAGTTAGTATATTTATTATTTAATATCTCAGCGAAGTTAATCTCTTCTAGCGAAACAGCTAAATTATAATAATCCGATTGTGACGAAAGTATGCTCAAGATGCTAAATTTATTAATTTGTACAAAATAATTCTTGTTTAAACTCTCATTACCCTCAATTTGATAATATAATTCCAATATTATATTATAGGCATAATCAGGATTTAAATATTGAACTGGACCACTTACAATATTTAAATAAACTTGCGTAACTAACCTTGGATCTTCTATTTCAGAGAATCTCTCATTATCTAATATATTTATTATGATTGAAAAATATATTTTCTTATTTGTTGCAACCTCACCAAGAAACACCATGACATCAGAGAAAGAATCAACATAACGTGTAAATGGATAGAAAAATTCATCACCTTTAAATACATCTAAAAGCAGAGTGGCATTTTCATAGGATAAAGCAGCTTCATCTTTCATATAGTAATAATTAGCCAATATAGCTAAGTAATCATTAAGAAAGCCTGCATTTAGTAAATCATCAGAATTATATTTTGTTAATTTGCTCGCAGCCTTTAAAAAGACAATGTTATTATCTTCAATTAGGGCTATCTTAGAAACCTCAATTAAATGATTAGGAGATTTATTAGATTTATAAATTTTCTTAAGTAATTTATTAGCAGCTTTATCTGACTTGGAAGAATCAATAAATTGTAACTTCATAGCATATAAAGCAAAGATATCTTGGTATTCAGCAGCATTTTCAGCAACCCATTTTGCAAAATTATCCGGATCCTTGATTAATAAGGTCATATATGGATTATGATAATAATCCTCAATCAGGCCTAATTTAAACATCAAATCATGGGCTGGTAATAAAAAATTTCTACGTGATATAAAGCCAGAAAACATATCTTCAAAAGAGATTTCTTTATCTTGATATTGTAAAGCAAAATTCTGTGCAAATATCTGCCTTGCCTCATCCTCTAGCCGAACTATTTCATTTGTTGAATTATAAACAAACTCATAAAGCTCATCATAACTATAAGTATATGTTTTGATAATTTGAGATTCAGGTGGAGAAATCTTACGAGAAGTCTGAACCAATAAAAGCGGTACGACAATTAAGAAGAATAGAAAAATCGCTAATTTAGTATAACAACGCATAGTAAAATAAATAAAAATATATTATTCCTACTTATAGTCTTTTCTTTTTTTGACAAGCAATTTACTTTGCTAAGCCTGATGCATTAGAATAATTACCAAGCCCATAAATTAAATAACAACTCTATATTTATATTAGCCAATTAAGGATTTATTATCCTGGATCACGGATAAATCTATTTGCAAAATTATAATTATTTATAATAACTGGTAAACTGAATAAGACTATTTGTATTGATAGAATTCAATATCTAAAATTTGGTTGCAAAATTGTAATTTTTAGATATTGTGGTGCGGCCTAGATAATTAATAAGAAATTTCAAATTTTGTGCATGTCTACAGAAAAAAACAATAAGGATATATCTGAAGATAATGATAACACTCAGGAAAACAACCCTGAATTACCTCGCAAGAATGCTGATGAAGCATCTGAGCAAGAGCAAACTGTTGACTTTGAGCAGAGAGTGCAAGAATTAGAGGAAAAGTTAGTACGCTCTATAGCAGAAGTAGAAAATACCCGTAATAGGTTCTCTAAGCAGCTACAAGATAACTCAAGATACGCCTTAAGTAGTTTTGTAAAGCAGTTAGTAAATGTATTCGAGAATTTTTTTCGTGTTATTGAAAATGCACCAAAAGATGAAATTGCTAAGAATGAAGCATTTAATGCTTTCTTCGAAGGAGTTAATCTAACGCATAAAGATTTAGTTAATACCCTTGAATCAAGTGGTATTAAGAGAATTTATCCATTAAATGAGCAATTCGATCATAACCTTCACCAAGTTGTAAGTCATGTTGAGTCTGAAAGTGATTCCGGCATAGTGGTTGAGGTTATACAAGCAGGATACTTATTAAATGGACGACTTCTCAAAGAAGCTTTAGTGGTTATTGCGAAATAATTGCAATAATTTTTAGGGCATATTTTAAGAATTTGTTTTGAGGAATTATAATGGTTGATAAAATATATGTTGATGCAATATTTGCACAGGAAATACGTGTTGCAGTACTCGACAATAAAGGGCAGGTTAGAAATTTTGATTATGAGTCAAATTCAAAAAAACTGTTAAAAGGAAATATCTATTTAGCAAGAATTACAAGAGTTGAGCCATCCTTGCAGGCTGCATTCGTTGAATATGAAAATGGCAAACATGGCTTTTTACCATTTACAGAAATTCATCCCGATTATTACCAAATACCGGCAGCTGACAAGATGAAGCTTAAGCAGTTACTATCTGAGGGCAATAATAATGAGTCCAATCATGTTAATAGTAATCGCAAGAATAAAATCATAAGAAAGAAATCTAATGATAATAATTCAGATGATGATTCATCCTTTGATGAGGATAGAATAAAAGCTGAATTAACAAAAAAATACAGAATTCAAGAGGTTATTAAAAAACAGCAATTACTTCTTGTTCAAGTCATAAAAGAAGAAAGAGGTAATAAAGGAGTTTCTCTATCAAGCTATATCTCTCTAGCAGGACGTCACTGTGTTTTAATGCCTAATTCCACTGGACGTAATGGCGGGATATCACGTAAAATTGATGATGCAAAAGAGCGCTCTAGACTAAAAGCTATCATTGACAAATTAGATATTCCCAAAAATACCAAATTAATATTAAGAACAGCTGTTATTGGGGCCAAGGAAAATCATATCTCTAGTGATTTTGAATATTTAACCTCTCTTTGGAATGATATAAGAAAAGCTACTTTAAGTGCTGAAGCCCCTGCACTTATACATAAAGAGGCTGATGTTATAAAAAGAGTAATTCGTGATCATTACAAGGATTCAGTTGCTGAAATAATTGTAGAAGGTGATGATGCTTATAACTCATTAAAAACACTAGCTAAAACATTAGTACCAGAGTCTGTTAAGAAGATTACTCAATATAAAAATAAAAAAGGTCTTTTTGAATTTTACAATATCGAAAAACAAATCGATAGCTTTTATCAAACAAAAGCAGATTTGGTCTCAGGTGGTTATTTAATCATAAATATGACTGAAGCTTTGGTAGCAATTGATGTAAATTCTGGAAAGGCCACCAAGCAGCGTTCAGTTGAAGAAACCGCCTTAAAAACAAATGTTGAGGCTGCTATTGAAATTGCACGTCAGATCCGAATTCGTGATTTATCTGGCCTGATTGTTATTGATTTCATTGATATGCTTGAATTAAATAACCGCAAATTAGTCGAAAAGGAGATACGCAACTCCATCTCAGAAGATAGAGCTAGGATACAATTAGGTAGAATAAGTAGCCTTGGCCTATTTGAGCTTTCAAGGCAAAGACTTAAGCCAAGTCTTATTGAATCAAATATGATACCATGCCTTTCATGCACAGGTACTGGCCTTATTAAATCATTTGAAACTCGATCTGTCGATATAGCTAGGAGCCTGCGTCGTGAGCTTTATAGAAAGAATGTAAAATTATTAAAAGTATTTAGTACTATTGGCATAATAACGAAAATGATAAATTATCGCCGTGCTGAAATAGCTAGCTTAGAAAAGCAATTTAATATTAAAATTTTCTTCTATGTCGACCAGAATCTTCATGGCACGAATTTTTATGTTACTTCTAGTAATAGTCTTGCAGAAGAAGATGTTGAAGCCATTCGGGATGATTTAGAAATAACATCCTTACCTAAGAATACAGCTAAATCAAAACCTAATCATAACAAGAAATCTGACAATAAAGATCGGGAACATAAAAACTTCATTAAAGACTTTATAGGCAAGATTTATCGCTAATCCCGGTTCTGATTCTTCTGCATAGAAGCAAGACAAATTCATCATAGGGGCGGGGTCCTCCCGCCCGGAACAAAGAGTGATGATTAATCCATTGGTTCAAGCTTTAAATTGTCCACACCCGTAACATACAAAGATTTATATTTGTTGAAAAACGGGCGGGAAAACCCCGCCCCTACAAGTTTCAATATCCAATTACAGAATATGAATTATGAAATTGGGCGAATATTTGATTCCCCTCACGGTACAAGTTTCAATATCAGTTATGAATTATAAAATTATTTCTTATCCTTAAGGAAAACATCGCGTGCCTTAAGCGCTAGAATAATTCCTGATAGAATCAACGTAATCGCATTTGCAATGATAATTTGCAGACTTTCTAAATAAAATCCATAAATTAACCAACAAGCAACTCCAGACACAAAGGTTAAATACATATAGAATGATATTGATGTAGTATCCCTACTGCGTATTATTTTAAATAATTGGGGCATAAAACTTATTGTAGTTAAACAAGCGGCTAATGCACCGATAAACTCATACATCTAATTTAACTCTGAATATAAATTAAAACCACTAACTGATAAAATTTCTCACTTTGATCATATCCTCCCATGCAGATTTTTTTCTACTAGGTTGTCGTAATAAAAACGACGGATGAAAAATAGGCATAACCTTAATCTTACTCGTAAGGAACTGATTCTGATAATCAATCATATCTCCTCTAATCTTTGTTATTGGTGAGGTTATATCAGGGAATAACGAAGCCAACGCAGAACTTCCACAAGCAACGATTAATTTGGGCTTAATTAATGCTATATGTTTTTCAACTAATGGACGACAAATAGCCAGTTCCTTATTCGTAGGCTTTCTATTACCAGGAGGACGCCAGAATATTGCATTCGCTATGTATAAGTTCTTACTTCTAGTTAAATCAATAGAATCGAATATTTGATCAAGTAATTTGCCGCTTTGCCCACAAAATGGTATGCCTTCAATATCTTCATTTGCTCCTGGTGCTTCACCAATGATCATAACTTCTGCATTTTCAGAACCATCAGAAAATACAGTTTTATTTGCCGTAGCCTTAAGAGGGCAACCATCGAAATTTAACACAGCCTCATATAAACTAGATAGATCTTTGCATGATTTAGCAATTCTTAGCGATTCATCCTCTGCTCCAGCAATTTTATCTAATGATTTATTGTTAGGGATAATAGTTAACTGTTTCTTTTTCTGAAATGCCGTTGGGTAATCATTTATGATTTCATCTACTCCGGACTCCCTAAATAACTGGATTATATCTTCTATTGCAATCTCTTTCATTTAATCTATATAGTAGGGTAATGTTTTCTTCTCATTTTAATTTTTAATTACTTACAATGATTCAGATAAAACTCAATGGTAAACAATATAAACTAAGGAGTGGTATCACTTTATCTAACTTGTTAAATTTACATCATCTAGAACATAATCTAGTTGGTATTGAATTAAATAATAAAATTATTAATCAAAATGATTTTAATAGAATGATAATCCGTAATAGCGATGATATTGAAATTGTTGAATTTGTTGGTGGTGGTTAAATATGTCACAAAATAATCTAAAGAATAATGACTCTCTTACGATTGCTGGTCATAAGTTTAATTCTCGCCTAATTATTGGCACTGGTAAATATAAATCATTCCAGGAAAATAAAGATGCTCTGGTCGCATCCGGTGCTGAAATAATCACTGTAGCCCTAAGGAGGGTGAATGTTTTAGAGCCAAAACAAGAAAAACTTCAAGATGTAATCAACCCTAAAGAATATGTTTTTCTGCCAAATACTGCAGGCTGCTATAGCGCAGAGGATGCTGTTCGAACATTACGTTTAGCTAGGGAAGCTGGTGGTTGGAATTTAATTAAATTAGAAGTAATCGGCAATAGTAAGAATTTATTCCCTGATATGGAAGAAACCTTGCAAGCCGCCAAAACATTATTAGATGATGGTTTTGAAGTAATGGTTTATTCAACGGATGATCCGATATATTGCCAAAAATTAGAGGACTTAGGCTGCTGCGCGATTATGCCACTTGCAGCGCCAATTGGATCTGGCCTTGGAATTCAGAATAAAACCAATCTTCGAATAATTATTGAGAATGCAAAAGTTCCGGTAATTGTTGATGCTGGCGTTGGAACCGCATCTGATGCAACAATTGCAATGGAGATGGGTTGTGATGCAGTTTTGATGAATACTGCAATTGCAGAAGCTCGTAATCCAATCTTAATGGCTGAAGCCATGAAGCAAGCTGTTGAATCTGGAAGATCTGCATATCTTGCTGGTAGAATGCCAAAGCGGCTTTATGCCTCAGCGTCATCGCCAAGCGAAGGCTTGATGGATAAAGTTTCTTAATACAATCCCAGTGCCAAAGAATTATCAGGCTCTTGCTCTGTGTTATAAGGGCTGATATTTTGACTATTATAAAATTTACTAATTAGGTAATAGCTAATTATCGTTACAGAAACCTGCATTATAAAGAGAAAAAAATAGAATTAAATATGCTGCTGCATTCTCGTTTGTTACTAATGTTCCTTCTAAAGGATTATGACCCTTATAAGAAAAGTCATTTACTATTTTAAAAGAATAAATATTTAACGCTGCTCATTGTAGTATTCTAGCATCCTTGTTGCAAATATTAATATCCATTAGACAAATTCTGGACAAAAAAAAGGCCTGCTAAAAATAACAGGCCTTAAAATATTTTTAAAGAGTAGCTAACGCTTAATTAACTTTGTCTTTAAGGGCCTTACCAGCTTTAAAGCCAACATTATTACTAGCAGCAATATCGATTTCTGCACCAGTTTTTGGATTACGGCCTTTTCTTGCTTCTCTTCTTCTTGTTTCAAAAGTTCCAAAGCCTAGAAAAGATACTTTTTCACCAGCCTGTAATTCTGATCCGATTACTTCAAGTAAGCCATCAACAACTGTAGTTACATCTTTTTTTGTTAAACCATTATTTTCTGCAATTTTTGCAATTAAATCATTTTTTGAAGCCATATTATTAATATAGTTAAGTTATTTAACTAATTTATGCCCGTTATATTATTTATATGCAAGCCAATAGATTATAAGCATTATTAAGATCTAGCCAAACTCTCATCATTTTTTGTTTCTGACTGAATTTGAGATACAAAATGATCTTGATGATCTTGTTGTTTAAATTCAGCGACTCTTTCACAGATTAATTTTACAGTTATGAGTAATGTGAGCAAAAAGATTGAATCCTGAGATTTATTCTGATGAGAATCAAGGTCTTTAGCTAAACTCTCAATAAATTCATTTCCATCTATTGTGAAATCCTGGCTTTGAGATATATCATTAAATATAGCTGGCAAACAAACTCCTAAAATCTTTATATTATAATTTTCTGGTAAGGTAACTGCTATCTCCACTGAATCAACTTCCTTTGTATAAACGAACCTTGATCGATCAGCTCCAACAGTTTTGATATTTTCTTGTGAACCTTCCGGAGTATATAGTTGAGAAACTGATAGTTTATTATTATGATTCACACCTAAAAATCCTTTATAACCTGAGACAGTAATCGATCGATCTTTATTCGCTCTTTGTGTGCTTATAGATTCCGAAAATTTACCAGCAAATGTTTGTTTTATCGCTTGCCTTTCCGCCTCATCTTTCTCTGATGCCTCTATATAAGCCGAATTGCATGATCTTAGATAAATTGAAAAATTTGTTTTTTTATCAAAATACGGAACTACATACTCAGCAAATTTTTCTGACAATTCATAAGGATTAATACTTTCAGAACGTTCTGTTCCTATAACATAGGGGTTTCCATGCGCAGAAATATTAATTGCAACATTTTTTAGTTGACCTTTTTTGCCTTTAAAAAACTTTAGTGCAGCAGATAAGCTATTTCTTCCAGCAGATGCCCCCAGATAAACTATATCTTTATATATGACTGACTGATTAAATCTTTCGCCAAAATACTCTAGTTTTTTACGTTGCAATTCATTAAGATCCTCTGCCGCAAGCTTTAATACATCTTTATATTCAGGATCGTTATTATGATCCGGCTTGACTTCAAATGGTAATATTAGCATTATCAATGATGTTGGCCGTGCCATCACAATATCTCCTGTTATGATTAACTAAGCAGTAAGAATCTTAAGTGTTTTTTGCTCTAATTTAATTGCAGATTGCGCAGCTGCCACTTTTGCAATTGGTACGCGATAAGGTGAACAAGATACATATGTAAGCCCAATTTGATCACAGAACTCTATTGATTTTGGATCTCCACCATGCTCACCACAAATACCTAATTTAATATCAGAACGAGTGGATCTTCCGCGCTCTGCGGCTATTTTGATTAATTCACCAACACCTTCAATATCCAATCGGACAAATGGATCATGCTCTATAATTTTATTATCAATATATTCAGTAATAAAACCCCCTGAATCATCCCTAGAAATACCAAATGTAGTTTGCGTTAAATCATTAGTTCCAAATGAGAAAAATTCAGCCTCTTTTGCAATATCAGCAGCCCTTAACGCTGCCCTTGGAAGCTCTATCATTGTTCCGATCTGGTAATTAAATCTCTTAC
>JABJMA010000066.1 GCA_018659605.1 Rickettsiales bacterium | reverse complement strand
TAATTATCATGAAGATATCATGCAGCAAATTCACTATGCTACAACGCATGCTGATTTATGCTTATTTGTTGTAGATGCGCGGATTGGAATAACAAGCCTTGATAAAGAATTTGCATCTACCATTCGTAAAAAGAACTTAAACACTATTTTAATCCTCAACAAGGCTGAGAATCTAGGTTTTGAGGATATATATCTTGATGATGTTTTAAAATTAGGCTTTAAGGATTACACTTTATTTTCAGCTGAGCATAATGTTGGATTTCTGGATTTATATGAATTGATAGAAAAACATATCGATTTTGATTCATTTGAAGGTGATGGGGATAATATCCTGGATGAAAAACTAATAAAACTTGCAATTATCGGGCGTCCTAATGTTGGAAAATCTACATTTATAAATAGCCTCCTCGGCGAACAGCGCCTAGTAACGGCTGATGAACCTGGTGTCACTAGGGATTCAATCAAGATAGATTTCGAATATAAGAGCTACAAATATCAACTAATAGATACAGCTGGCATTAGGAAAAAAATATCTATAACAGAAAAAATTGAACAATTTTCTATTGATGAGTCATTTAGAACAATTAGATTATCACATGTGGTAATTTTTCTAATTGACGCAACTTGTCATCATTTTGTTAAGCAAGATTTATCATTAATTAAGCATTGTATTGATGAGGGCAGAGTAGTTCTGGTCGCCATAAATAAATGGGACTTAATGAAGAAATGTGATGAAGTTACTTACAAAGATTTAGAAAACCAAATTCATCTAGAGTTAGACCATATAAAAAGCCATAATTTACTCAAAATATCTGCTTTAAAAAAATCAGATGTTGAAATCTGCATGAGTAAAGTTGTGAATTTATATACAAAGTGGAACTTTCGTATACCAACAGCTAAATTAAATAATCTACTGGCTGAATTAATCATGATGCATCCACCTAAATTATATAAAGGGAAGCCAATCAAGTTAAAATACATAACCCAAGCTAAGGCCCGTCCGCCTACATTTATTATTAATTGTAATTACCCAGAAAAATTAGGTGATGATTATATTAGATATCTCAAAAATTCTACCAGCGATATTCTAGGATTAGAGAATATACCTATAAGAATCAAACTAACCAAGAGTAGCAACCCATTTAATAGAAAACGGTAATTTTGTTGTAGTGGCAGGGTTCTCCCAGCCGTAACGTACGGAAACGGTAATAATTGGAATGAGATGATCACCCTGTAGGGGCGGGGTCCTACCGCCCGCCTGTGATTGATCCAATATCAAACATTCAGTTTTCGTTGAAGCAAACCATTTGTTGATTCGACTGAACCTAAATTCAAATCTCACTTGTTGTGCTGGCGGGAAAACCCCGCCCCTACAAGTTTCAACATCCAATATAAAACAAGGGTTATAAAATTGGGTGAATATTTGTGTTTATTCTCACGCCCGCCCGTGATTGACCCAATGTCAAACATACATTTTTCATAGACATAAACCCATATGTTGATCCGTCTTAACATAAATTAAAATCTCACTTTCTATGCGGGCGGGTGAACCCCGTTGCGAGATTATAATCGTTCAAATAACTTCTCGATATCAGATAGTTTCAGTTTTATATAAGTAGGGCGGCCATGATTGCAAGTTGAACTATGCGGAGTTGCTTCCATAGAGCGTAATAAGTGATTCATTTCATCAATATTAAGCTGACGTCCGCTTCTAATTGAATAATGACAGGCAATATTACCATAATGCTCCTTATATTTATCCTGCATTAATATGATATCACTATTTTCAATAATTGATTCTGCTAGATCTTTTAAAAAATTTGCAAAATTACATTTTGCTAAAAACTCAGGTGATTCTTTTATAGCAACAGCTTTAATACCAAATTTCTCAAATTTAAGTCCGTAATTTGATAATTCTTCTCTAAACTCTAATAATTTCGCAATTTCAACTTCAGATAATTCAACAATTTCAGCTATCAGATGTGTTTGGGTTTTAACATTAATTTCTGTATCTCCTTTATTTTTCTCATAATTAATACGCTCATGGGCTGCATGTTGATCAACAAGAATCATTCCATCTTCTGTTTGGGCTATTATATAAGTATTGTGAATCTGACAAATTGCGGCCCCTAAACTGAGCTCTTGGTTATTGATGTTAGATTTTCCTACTTCAATATTAGATTCAAATTTTCTAAATTGAGGCTCAGTATTTAAATCAAGAGCATGGTTATCAGAATTATTATTTACCGTAATAGCTGAGGCGGCAAATGTTTGACTATTAGAGATTGGGCTATTTGATAAATTATTTAATTTACCTACATCCAATTGGGCTATTTTATCATAATATTTCTCATGATGAAAAATCTTATTTTTATTTACAGCTTTTGTTACTTGATTAAAAGAGTTTTGATTAAAGTTAAAATTACTTTCTTTTAATTTTTCTTTAAATGCAGTCTTTAAAATATGTTTAATTTTTTCACCATCTCTAAATCTGATTTCAGTCTTTGATGGATGAACATTAACATCAATTTCGTAATTGGGGATTTCAAGAAAAATCAAACAAACTGGGTGGCGATCTCGGGCTAAAAAATCAAAATAGCTAGCGCGAAGAGCAGCCTGAAATACTTTATCCTTCACAGGACGCTTATTAACAAAGAAAAACTGTTTATCACTACTACCACGATTAAAGGTCGGCAATGATATTCTTCCAGTAATTTTTATATCAGATTGGTCAAAGTCCAATTTATAAGAATTCTCAACAAAATCACATCCTATTATATCTGCATATCGATTGTCAAAATGTTCACTTGAATTTGTCCCCGTATATTTTGCTTTAAGCTTATCATCAATTGATAAATTAAATGAAATATTAGGATGTGATAATGCAATTTGATTAACTAAGGATGTAATTAAACGAGCTTCATATTTATCAGATTTAAGAAATTTTAATCTTGCAGGAACAGAATAAAACAAATCTCTAACTTCAATGATTGTTCCTTTAGATAGATTGGCTTCTTGTATATCGCCTGCAACACCTCCATTTATCTCATAACTATAAGCTATATCATCTTGTGTCTTTGAAACTAATTTAATCTTAGAAATTGAGGCTATTGATGCTAAACCCTCACCACGAAAACCTAAAGTCATTATGTTAAGTAAATTCTTCCCTGTTAATTTACTGGTTGCATGTCGTTCAAACATAAGAGGAATTTCGGACTTGGGAACACCAACAGCATCATCAGTTACTTTGATTAAGTTCTTACCTCCTACAGAGATTGTAATATCAATATTTTTAGCATTAGCATCAATTGAGTTTTCAACTAATTCTTTGACGACAGAAGCTGGTCGTTCAATAACTTCACCAGCGGCAATTTGATTTATAATAATATCAGATAATTTTAGAATTGGCATTTTGTGATTTTTTAATTTAAAGCTATATAAACAATTTTCTAATTTTAAAAAGTATATAATATGTCTAATAAAGGTTCTACTTCATCAGAGACAGAAGAAACGTCAGAATATTCAGTTACAGATATTTTGCAAGCTCATGATATTCTAATTTCTATCTTAATTGGTAAAATGATAGGTATTACCAAAAATCCACAACAAATGCTCTCCTTTGTTCGTGATATGGTAGATATGCAAGATGTTGATGATAAAGTTAAAAACTATATCAATTTACTAATTTCTCCAGTTGAAGATGCTTTAATAGAAGAGACTGAGCAATAGTTTTATCTAATGCTTTTTAAGCTTCCAATTTAACGATCTCTCTTGTATAGAGGTATCATCTATTATTAAAAATATGAGGTTTGATAGTTATGTTTACACATGATCCAAATAAAATTTATGGAACTACAATATTATCTGTTAGAAGAGGTAAAGATGTAGTTATTGTTGGCGATGGTCAGGTTTCATTAGGAAACACTGTAATGAAATCAACAGCCAAGAAAATTCGTAAAATTGGCGATGGTGCAATTATAGGAGGTTTTGCCGGTGCTACAGCAGATGCATTTACTTTATTTGAACGCTTAGAAGCAAAATTAGAAAAACACCCAAAACAACTGACAAGAGCCTGTGTTGAGCTAGCCAAGGATTGGCGTACTGATAAATATCTACGTCGTTTAGAAGCTATGATGATAGTTGTAGATAAGGAAGCTTCACTTATTTTATCTGGTACTGGCGATGTTATTGAGCCAGAAGATGGTATAGTTGCGATAGGATCTGGTGGAAATTTTGCTTTATCGGCTGCTAGAGCTCTTGCAACTCAAGAGAATCTTACTGCTGAAGAAATTTGCAGAACTTCTATGAAGATAGCATCAGATATTTGCGTCTTTACAAATAATAATCTAGTTTTAGAAAAACTATAATTTAGGAGAAAGAGATGTCATTAAACAAGCAATTAACACCAGAGAAAATTGTCCAAGAATTAGACAAATATATTATTGGACAAGAAGAAGCTAAAAAAGCCGTTGCTATAGCGCTTAGAAACCGCTGGAGACGAAAAAAACTAACAAAAGACTTGCAAGAAGAAGTTGTACCTAGAAATATTCTCATGAAGGGCCCAACTGGTGTTGGTAAAACAGAAATAGCAAGAAGATTGTCAAAATTAGTTGATGCACCATTTGTAAAAGTAGAAGCAACAAAGTTTACCGAGGTTGGATATGTTGGACGTGATGTTGAATCAATTATTCGAGACTTAGTAGAAGTATCTATTAACCAAGAAAAAATATCACAAAAACACTTAGTAAAAGAAAAAGCACAAGAGAATGCTTTAAAAAGAATTCTTGATATTATTACAGGGCCAACAGCTTCTAGCGAAACTAGAGACCATTTTAAAAGCAAAATCCTTGATGGTTCTATGGATAATAAAGAAATCGATATAGAGGTTAAAGAACAGAAATCACCAATATCTCCTATTGACTTATCTAATGGCAGCGGTGCCTCAATGGGCGTTATCAACTTAAGTGATATGCTAGGAAAAGCTCTAACTAACGATAAAAAGAAAGTAAAAAAACTAAATATTAAAGAAGCTTTAGAAATTGTAACTAGTGAGGAGGCTGAAAACCTTGCTGATGAAGATTTTCTTATAAAAAATGCTATATCATCAGTTGAAAATGATGGAATAGTTTTTATAGACGAAATCGACAAAATTGTAGTTGGTAACGGGGCTGGCTCTGGCAAAGAAGTTAGTCGCGAAGGGGTGCAGAGAGACTTACTACCATTGCTTGAAGGTACCTCAGTTACAACAAAATATGGTACTATAAAAACGGATCATATTTTATTTATTTGCGCAGGAGCATTTCATTTAGCCAAGCCGTCTGACTTACTACCCGAGCTTCAAGGACGACTACCTATTAGGGTTGAATTAGAGCCATTATCTAGCAAGGATATGCTAAGAATACTTAAGGAACCGATTGCAAGCCTACCAATCCAATATACTGCATTACTTGAAACTGAAAATGTTAAATTAGAATTTATGGATAATGGGCTAGACTCTATTGCAGCTATAGCATCCGATATTAACAGTCGCATTGAGAATATTGGGGCTAGAAGATTGCAAACTATCATGGAAAAGGTCCTAGAAGAGGTTAGTTTTAATGCTGATAAAATGGATAATATAACTATTAAAATTGATAAGAAGTTTGTAAATGACAATATGAAAAAAGCCAACCTAGGTAACCTAGAAGATTTATCAAAATTCATTTTATAGACTCATTTTATAGGCTGTTATATTTATTACGTAGCAGCGCTGGGTTCTCCCGTTCGTACATAATCATATTTAAATCGTTAGTATGAAGTGATTAAATTGGCTGGGATGATGTTCTCTTACCGGAACATATATAATGTTCAATTGCTGGAATGAGATAATTACCCCGTAGGGGCGGGGTTCTCCCGCCCGTAAGATATACCATATTTAAATCGTTGGTACAGGGTTGTCCCGCCCGTGATTGCCCCAATATCAAATTTGTAGTTTTCGTTGAAGCAACCCCATATATTCATCCGTCCAAACATAAATTCAAATCTTATTTATTACCGCACCCGTACGTTACGGGCGGGCGGGAGAACCACGCCCCTACAAGTTGCAACATCCATTATTAAATAAGAATTATGAAATTGGGTAAATATATCGTCATACCACCCGAAAATATACGCGATATAAGGTGATAAAATTGGTTGGCATGATGTTTCTACCACCCGACAAATCAAATATTTTGTTATGTTTCAAAGATCATTGAGTCTTTTTTAAAAGTCTTAAATTCCAGATATAAACCATTAGGATCTTGAAAAAAACATGTTTTTTGCTCTCCTGGTTTTCCATAGAAACGAGTATGTGGCTCAATAACAAATTTTATATTAGCTGATTTTACCTGCTCTATCAATGCATCAAAATCATCCCAAGCCAAGATAACACCAAAATGAGGAACAGGAACCTCCTTAGAATCAAGCATCCGTATTGATTTTGCTTTTATGTATGATTTGTCTAAATGAAAAACAAGTTGATGGCCAAAGAAATTTAAATCAACCCATGTTTTTCCAGATCTTCCTAAGACACAGCCTAAAATCTCTACATAAAAACTTTTTATTAAATCAATATCAGAAACAGGGTATGCAGCATGAAATGGTCTTGCTAGAGTCATAAGCAAAACCCAAAAATAAAAATAGTAATATATTTAATTATCATAATAATATTTATATTTAAATTAATAAAATTAGCGATAATAGCTTGTGCTTTTTTTGACACTGACAATAAAAATTAAAATGTCAAAAAATAATTCAAAATAGGGGCTAAATTTTGATTATATCAATACGCTAAATTAACATAAAAATACAAATTAGAAATCCTCATTACTTAATACCATAATTTTTGATTACTAAATTAATCATTATTATAGGACTTAAATTTGTTAAAACATATTCACCACATCTACATCATTTATATTTATCAAATCATTATAATTTATTTACTTTAGTTTGAATAGGGACAATTAGAGTATGTCGTATAATATATATTATGGAAAATGGGCACCAAGATATGCACAGATATGGCGCAATATCAGTTTTCTGATTTATTGCTACCTACAAATCTATCCCATAAACGGCTTATATTGGATGTTAAAACTTGCAGTGGCGGTGTTTTTACGCCCGTGATTTAATTCGATGGTTCGAGCAGGAGATAACGCACCAACGAAATTAAACATCGCAAATGATTCCGGGCGGGAAGACCCCGCCCCTACTGGGTGATTATCTCATTTCTCTTATTGGGCATTACATTTGTTAACCCAATTTCATAATTCAAATTTCATATCGGATGTTGAAACTTGTAGGGTTGGGGTCCTCCCGCCCGTTTTTTAACAAACTCAAATCTTTGTTTATTTACGGTGGAGACGGGGTGACTATCTCATTTCTCTTATTGGGCATTACATTTGTTCACCCAATTTCATAATTCAAATTTCATAATTTCATATCGGATGTTGAAGCTTGTAGGGGCGGGGTCCTCCCGCCCGCTTTTAAACAAATACAAATCTCTGTTTATTTATGGTGGAGACGGGGTGACTATCTCATTTCTCTTATTACCGTTCCCGTACGTTACGGGCGGGCGGGAGGTCATGCATCCCCTACGTTAACAATATTTAAGCCACAGACTTTAAAACATTATATTTCTGACCAACGCGAATGAAGGATTTAATTGCTCTATCTAGATGTTCTTTATTGTGAGCCGCAGATATTTGAACTCTAATGCGAGCTTCGCCATTTGGTACTACCGGGAATGAGAAAGCGATTACGTAAATACCCTCTTCTTCTATAAGATCCGTTGCCATATCTGATGCAAGCTTAGCATCATAAAGCATAACAGGTACCACAGGATGAATTCCGGGTCTGATATCAAAACCAGCTTCAACCATTTTATTTCTGAAATACATAGTATTATCAGCTAGTGTTTTTATTAGATCTTTTGAATTATCAATAATATTTAATACCTCTAAGCTACTTGCAGCTACGGCAGGTAAAGTATTATTAGAGAATAAATAAGCCCGGCTTTTATTTCGAAGCTTATCAACTATCTCGTTTGTAGATGCAATAAAGCCTCCACCAGCTCCACCTAATGCTTTTCCAAGCGTAGATGAGACAATATCAACCCTAGAGATAACATTGCATAATTCGATGGTGCCACGGCCATTTTCGCCAATAAAACCTGTAGCATGAGAATCATCCACCATAACCAAGCAATCATATTTCTCAGCTATATCACAAATTGCCTCTAACTTGGCTATATCTCCATCCATTGAAAATACACCATCCGTTACAACAACCCTGTATCTAGAACCTGCAGCTACTGCATCTTTACATTTAGCTTCTAAATCAGACATATCATCAAACTCGTAGAAGAATCTCTTAGCCTTACAAAGCCTGATACCATCAATCAAACTAGCATGATTTAGATTTGCTGAGATAATCGCATCCTCCTTTTCAAATAAGGCTTGAAATACACTGCCATTAGCGGCAAAGCATGAAGAGTAAGTAATTACATCTTCGTAACCTAAAAAATCGGCCATCTTGCGTTCAAACTCCTTATGAACATCCATCGTACCACAAATAAAACGTACTGATGCTGTACCAAAACCATATTGATCAATCGCTGCTTTACCAGCTTCTCTGATTTGATTATTATCAGCTAGACCCAAATAATTATTAGCACATAGGTTAAGCACTGATTTTTTATGACCAGAACTATCTGTAATATCAACTATCGCAGCCTGAGCAGAAGAAATTTGATATTCGTTTTTGTAAAGACCAGCTGATTTTAATTCAACGATTTCTTCTGTGATTTTTTTAGAAAATTTTTGATTAATCATGCTTCCTCTAATAATTTAACTGTTAATCTATCCAACATATCCTTAGTCATCTCAGCTAAGCCATAATGCTCCTTCCAATTCCACTCTACCCTAGCTGCATTATCATCAATGGATCTAGGCCATGAATCAGCTATATTTTGTCTAAAGTCTGGTTTGTAAGTAATGGTAAATTCTGGAATATGTTTTTGAATCTCATGAGCTAGCTCACCACATGAAAAACTTGCTGCTGAGAAATTAAAGTTTGAATAATGATGAAGTTTAGAAAAATCGGCTTCTGCAAGCTCAATTGTCCCTCTAATTGTATCATCTATATACATAAAGGGCAGAATAGTATCCTCCTTTAAGAAACATTCATAACTACCTTTAGTAATAGCATCATAGAAAATCTCAACAGCATAATCTGTGGTTCCACCACCAGGAAGAGTTTTTGAGCTAATAATACCAGGATAACGTAAGCCTCTAATATCCATGCCAAATTTCTCGACATAATAATCACATAACAACTCACCTGATAACTTTGTAATACCATACATAGTTTTCGGTTCTATCACCGTTGCTTGTGGCGTATGCTCTTTAGGTGAAGTTGGACCAAATACTGCAATTGAACTAACATTAATGATTTTTTCTAGTTTTAGCTCACGGCCTAATTCTAAAATATTATGCAAGCCACCCATATTAACATTCCAACATAAAGTGGGGTTTTTCTCACCGGTTGCAGAAAGCAACGAGGCTAAATGAAAAATTGTATCAATCTCATATTTTACAATTACTGACTTAAGTAAGTCTTTATCCAATACATCAATAACTTCGAATGGCGCTAATTCTTGCGCTCGATCTAATTTTATATCCGAAGCAATCACATTATCTTTACCATATTTACTACGCAACTCAACGACTAAATCAGCCCCTATTTGCCCAGATGCTCCTGTAATTAAAATTTTCTGCATCACTTTATAATATATTTTGTTAATAAAAAAACACCAAATTTTAACAGCTTTATGACTAATGTATAGAAAGTTTTTGGAAAATTTGACCTATTGACTTTATAATTGTCGTAGGGGCGGGGTCCCTCCCGCCCGGAAGCATAAGTGATGTTTAATTTGTTGGTATGATGTGATTAATTGGTTGGTGTGATGTTATCGTACCCGAAACATCGAATTCATTCAATCACGGGCGGGAGGACCCCGCCCCTACGGGGTGATTATCGCATTTC
>JABJMA010000065.1 GCA_018659605.1 Rickettsiales bacterium | reverse complement strand
TTCTCAATAAATATTTTTTCTAACGACATAGCATGTTTTATAGGAGCAGATATTTTGTATCTGCCATTAAAGAATTATAACTCCTGCGTGTATATTGGGTAAACAGACGGGTGTTTTGCCCCAACAAAATTACACACGCATAGGCATAATAACATATAAAGAATCCTGGTCTTCTATATCCTCAACTAAGGTTGGTGACGATGAATCTGAAAAATGCATTCTAATCTGATTCCCATCGATAACAGATGTCATTTCAAGTAAATATTTTGAATTAAAACCAGTTTCAATCGAGGTATCTTTATATTCTATATCCAATTCTTCTTTGGCAAACCCATGATCAATATCATTTGCTGAGATTGTTATTTTATCACTATCAAGATGGAATTTTATTGATTTAGACTTATCAGAAGTTATCGTTGCTACTCTATCAATTGCCTGATTTAATGGCTTCAAATCTGTAGTTAAAACTTTAGTATTATTCTTAGGAATTACTCTTTCATAATCAGGGAAGCTTCCATCAATTAATTTAGAGATTAAGGTTATATCTGAGAAAGAAACTTTAATTTTGGATTCAGATACTTCAATTTTAATTTCTAGCTCATTTTGTTCTTCTTCAAGAATCTTGCGAATTTCCATCACAGTCTTTCTTGGAATAATGATAGAGGGCATATCAATGGCACCTTCTGGTAGGTCAGTTTGTATTGATGCTAATCTATGTCCATCAGTTGCAACAGCCCTTAATACCTTTCTATTATCATTTGCATTTGCTTGATGAAGATAAATACCATTAAGGTAATATCTTGTTTCTTCAGTTGATATAGCAAAACGGGCCTTATCTAGAAGCTTAACAAAAGCTCGACGGCTTATATTAAACTTATGTGAAACATTTTGAATATCAATTTCTGGATAATCACTTGCAGGTAAACCTGGTAGTGAAAAATTACTTTTCTGAGCAGTTACTTTTAATTTTTGACTAGTACTACTAGCATCATATTTCATGATAACATCACAACCATCTGGCAACTTCCTTACTATGTCATGCAATGTATGGGCAGGAACTGTAATAGAGCCGCCACCATCAACTATAGCCTCCAGATCTTCAGATATTGCTATATCCATATCTGTAGCAGTAATATTTATCTTATTTGGTTTATTTTCATCAAGAGTAATTTTTAAATTTGACAAAATCGGAACTGAGTTTCTCCTCTCAACCACACCTTGTATATGTGATAACGATTTTTGCAGTATATTTTTATCGATTGTTAATTTCATATTCTAACCTCAGATATTATGCGGTGAAACTACAAAAAATAGCCATTAATTACAAGTCTTTTATTGATATAAATGCTCTTATAAAGAATCAATCTAAACTACTAATCCAGCAGCATACCCAGATGACCAGGCCCATTGAAAATTATACCCCCCCAGATTACCTGTCACATCAACTACTTCGCCAATAAAATAAAGGCCTTTAACAGATTTTGTCTCAAAAGTTTTGGCCGAAATATTATCAGTATTAAGACCACCTCTGGTGACTTCAGCCTTAGCAAAACCCTCTGTACCATTTGGAATAATTTGAAGATTGTGAATATAGCTCGCTATTTGCTCTAATTTTTTATTACCTATATCAGCAATAAAACCAGAGCAATCATTCAAAGAAGCAATATATAAAGCTAATTTCCTAGGTAGAAATTTAGACAATATTGCAGCTACTTCCTGTTTTGGACTACTTTTGCGAGCAGATTTCAACTTCTCTAAAATATCTATATCCGGTAGAAGATTAATACTAATTTCATCTCTCATATTCCAATAGGATGATATTTGCAAAATAACCGGACCACTCAAACCTCTATGAGTAAATAAGAGACCTTCAGTGAAGCTTTTTTTATTACAGCTAACTATTGCCCTAACAGAGACACCTGATAAATGCTGAGTTTTAGCTAGGAGTTTTGCATCAAAGGTAAATGGTACTAAAGCAGGTAATGGAGGAATAATGCTTAAGTTAAACTGCTTAGCGACCTTATAACCAAAATCTGTTGCACCCATTTTAGGAATGGATAGTGCACCTGTTGCTATAACCAAAGAATTACAATGTAATAACCCTTTATCTGAATATATCTCGAATATATCTGATTTCTGCGCAACAGATTCAACATTTACCTCTGTTTCAATAGTAACACCAGCCTGATTACATTCGCTAATAAGCATGTTAATAATTTGCTTTGATGATCCATCACAAAATAACTGACCTAACGTTTTCTCATGATAGGGAATATTATGTTTTTCTACCAAGCTTATAAAATCTGCAGTCGTAAATCCCTTTAAAGCGGATATACAGAAATAGGGGTTTTCCGACAAATAATTATCAGGCCCTATATTTAAATTAGTAAAGTTACATTTGCCACCACCTGAAATACGAATCTTATCACCAACATTCTTATTATGGTCAATAATCAACACCTTACGTCCATGCTGTCCTGCTGTAAATGCACACATTAATCCAGCAGCACCAGCACCTATAATTATTACATCATAATATTCATTATTATCCATTATTATTCAAATTTCAATTATTGAGATGATTGCATAAGGTGTGACCCAACCAAGAATATATTGAGATATCATTAATGCTTCTCTTTGATTCTCTTCTCAGAAAAATCAATAATTTCCTTGGCTCTAGATATATTCTGCTCACTATATTTTGCCTTATCTTTATTAAATTCATCTAACACTAACTCAGCTAATTTTAATGACTCACGATATGAACCAGAATAATATTTAGCCTCTGCTAAAGCTAAATTAGACAAATTAGATTTATCTAAATATTCATATAATAATGATAAGCGTTTCCAAGCAACAACATTGTTATATTCCTGTAATAATGCTTCATCAAGCTCCTCAATAGCAACTGGATAGAGTGATGGATCTTCTAAACTAATAATTGATTCCGCAATTTGTATCTTAAGCAGCACATCCTTTGGATCCATTTTGCTTGCTATCTGATAATTAGCTAATGCTTGTTTAGCTTCACCACTTTCATAATAAAACTGAGCTTTTAACTCAATAAGATATTGATTTTCCTTATCTTCTGACAATAAAGAATTTAAATTAAGTAATGCTTTCTCTAAATTACCCATACGATGCAATAAAATTGCCCGTGCATATTTATCATATTTAGAATTACCCTGATATTTTAAAATTAGAACTTCAGGATCATCAACTAAAAAACATTCTAATTTTAATTTGACAAATTTAAATTCTACCTGATTTGCTTTACTATAATCATCATATGTAATATCCCCATATTTAGTAATTCTAGATCGAATCCTCAATATCCTATCATTAGTTAGAGGGTGACTTCTGGTATATAATTCTCCACTACCACTAAAATTCTCACCAATTTTAATTTGATCAAAGAAATCAAGCATTCCATTTGGATCTATATTTAAATTATAAAGATATTTTAATGCAGCCTCATCTGAAGCCTCTTCATGATTTCTTGAAAATTTTAAAATAGATCTCTCTGCAATATGGGAGCTACCAAGAAGTAATGCCTGGCCGATATCAGGATTACCGGAAACTGCAGTTGCAATACCTAGAATATAGCCAAGCGCCAGACTAGTATTCATATTTTCAACTTCAGAATTTAACTTTATTAAATGACCGCCAGCTAGATGTCCTGTTTCATGAGCAATTACACCGATCAAAGCTTCAATTGAATCCGCCTGTATAATTAACCCTGAATTAATAAATAAATTTCTACCTCCAGCAACAAAAGCATTTAGGCTTGCATCATTAACAATATGAATATCTATGGAATCTTGATCTAAGCCAGCTTGAATAAAAATTGGTTTAGAAATTTTTGTTAAAAAATTTGCGGTTTCAGAGTCTCTAATTACTTTTATATTGGCAAAAGCAAATTGAGGTAATAAGAATATGGTAATAAAATAAATAATTTTAAGCATAAAATGCTATTAACTTAATATGTTAAATAATCTATTAGTTTTTGATATCGAAACAATACCTGATATCACCTCTGCTCGTAACCTACTTAATGATTATGATTCAGATGACGAGAAAATTCATAAAAAATTAGCTAAATATCATAAAGCTGATTTTAACGAAGAGTCTGATGATCCAAATTTAATTTTTTTAAAACCAGCATTCCATAAAATAGTTGCTATTAGCTTCATGCATCTTGAAATCGATAGGGAAGGGGGATCTGAAATTCATACATTTCAAGAATTACGTACTGGTGGTACTATTCAGTCGAGTGAAAAGGAGTTGGTTGATGGTTTTTTTAGCTTTATTGCAAAATATAAACCGAAATTAGTCTCTTATAATGGGCGTAGTTTTGATTTTCCTGTGCTACAATATAGAGCTCTTAAATATCATAGTAATAGCTTTGGTATTTATCAATTAGGAGACAAGTGGAACAGTTATACGCAACGATACAGCACTGAATGGCATTGTGATTTAATAGAGGTATTATCTAACTTTGGCGCCTCAACTAAATTATCAATGAATGATTTATGTGCAGTGCTTGATATACCTGGAAAGATCGATGTAGACGGGCTTGCTGTATATAATTTATATAAAAATAATAAAGTTTCTGAAATAAGAGATTATTGTGAAACTGATGTTTTAAATACATATTTAATTTATCTAAAATACGCTTTACATATGGGTGTTATGAATAGATCTGCCTATGATAATGCAATTTCTCAAATAGAATCATTTTTATCTGGTGCTAAAGAATATGTCCATTATGATCAATTCCTGCAGAAATATAATCAATTAAACAATGTCACAACTAAAAGCGCTTAGAGGCTTCAACGATATTATTTTTAAACAAGGCCAGGATTTTCAAATAGTTATTGATGCTGCAGCTGAGGCTGCAAAATTATATGGATATCAAATTGGGCATTTTCCAATTTTAGAATCAACAAATGTATTTCAACGTTCTCTTGGCGAATCCTCTGATGTTGTAAGCAAAGAAATGTATAGCTTTCTTGATCGTAATGAAGAATCATTAACAATGCGCCCTGAATTCACAGCTGTTATTGCTCGCAGTATTATTTCCAATGGCCTTTATAATCAATTACCTTTTAAATTCTTTAGTTATGGCCCATTATTTCGTTATGAAAGGCCACAAAGAGGGCGTTTCCGTCAATTTCACCAATTAAACTTTGAAAATTTTAGCTTAAATCCAAGAGCTTGTGATATTGATATTATTTTGGTAATAAACAACCTAATGCAATCACTGAAAGTTGCTGATAAGGTTACTTTAGAGATTAACAATCTTGGTTGTGATATTACCCGTAAGAACTATACGCAGAAGCTAGTTGATTATTTAAATAAATATCAAAATGATATATCCGATGACAGTCAAAAAAGATTAATTACAAATCCATTAAGAATCTTGGATAGTAAATCTGAAATTGATAAAAAAATTCTTCAGGATGCACCTAAATTAGAAGATTTTCAAACATCTGAATCACAAAAATTCTTTGCCG
This sequence comes from Rickettsiales bacterium, assembly GCA_018659605.1. Taxonomy (GTDB): domain Bacteria; phylum Pseudomonadota; class Alphaproteobacteria; order Rickettsiales; family JABIRX01; genus JADHOX01. Next base: position 4,948 of record JABJMA010000065.1, on the reverse strand, counting down.
AAATAGAATCAGCATTAGCTGCAAATAACATAAATTATAAATTAAATAATTTATTAGTTAGAGGTTTAGATTACTATAATAATTTTGTTTTTGAGTTCACAACCGATCAACTTGGGACGCAAAATGCTGTATTTGCTGGTGGTAGATATGATAAATTATTTAACCTTTTAGCCAGTAAACAGGATGTAAAAGCTGTAGGTGCAGCAGGTGGAATTGAGCGCATTATGGAATTAGCTAACTTACCTGAGACAAAGCTTTTTGACCTAACCATCATCCCAATGTCTGATGAATTTATTAATGATGTGTTAATTTTGGCTGAACAGCTTCGTAAACAAAAAATTGCCTGCGATATATCATTCCAGGGCGGGAATTTAAAAAAGAAATTACAAAGGGCAGAGAACAAATCCAATAATGTAATTATATTTGGTGAAGATGAGCTAAGAAACTCAAATTATAAAATTAAAAACTTCACCTCATCTCAAGAGGAAAATGTCACTATAGATAAAATTAAAGCTTTTATTCAACAGCATTAAAAATGCTAAAACTATCTATATAGAAAATTAAGCAACAATACGGTAAATCTTAGCACCACATCTAGATAATTTTTCTTCAAAAGCTTCATAACCACGGTCAATATGATGAGTATTATCAATAACTGTTCTACCTTTAGCTGCTAAAGCAGCAATAATAAGCGCCATAGAAGCCCGAAGATCAGTTGCACTAACTTCTGCACCACTTAGCTGATCCACAGATGTAATATTGGCGACACTATCAGCAACAGTAATATTTGCCCCCATCCTATTTAACTCTTGAATATGCATAAAACGATTTTCCCATATTTTCTCGCTTATAGTAGAACTCACACCCTCAATTGCTAGTAAGGCACAAAACTGAGCCTGCATATCTGTTGGGAAGCCGGGATATTCAAGTGTCTCTATATTTATATTATTTTTTGCCTTATGAGATTTTTTGACTAATAAGCCATCTTCAATTTCTGTTATATCCGCACCAACATCTAGCAATGTTTGCTCTATAGATTGAAATACATCTCTATTGATTCCTTTTAATTCTACTTCACCATCAGTAATTAATGTAGCTAAAGCATAAGAGCCAGCTTCAATCCTGTCTGGCATGACCGTAACCTTTGCAGCTGATAGACTATCGACACCTTCAATTGTAAAAACTCTTTCTTTTTGAGTAATCTTAGCTCCCATAGAAACTAACATATCTACTAAGGCCATAACCTCAGGTTCCAAAGCGGCATTTTCAATTATTGTAGTTCCTTTAGCAAGAGTTGCAGCAATTAGGATATTTTCAGTAGCACCGACGGAAATCTTATCAAAAACAATATGAGCGCCTTTTAGACCACCCTTAGCACGTGCCTTAACATGACCAGATTCTATTTCAATTTCAGCTCCCATCTTTTTTAGGGCTTCCAGATGGAAATTAATAGGTCGTAATCCAATAGCGCAACCACCAGGGAGTGATATATCTGCTTCTTCAAAACGTGCAAGTAAGGCACCTAAAACAATTATCGAAGCCCGCATCTTGTTTACGAGATCATAAGGAGCAAAGGTTGATTGAATATTATCACATTTAATAGCAATCTCTTTACCTCTGGTAGATAAGACTGAACCATGACCAATAAATTCAACATTAGCGCCAAAACTTAATAATAGATTAATCATTACGGAGATATCATTAAGATGTGGTAGATTATCTATGATTATTTTATCACTTGTTAATAATGTAGCAGCTAAAATCGGTAAGGAGGCATTTTTAGATCCACTAATTCTTATTTGCCCTTGTAACTTACACCCACCTTCAATTGCTATTTTAGTATTTGTTATCATATTATAATTTAGGTAATGTTACGCCAACTTGTTTCATATATTTGCCGGCTCTATCTTTATATGAAGTAGAGCATGTATCATTTGCTTTAAGAAAAATAAACTGGCATGCACCTTCACCAGCATATATTTTTGCTGGTAATGGAGTTGTGTTAGAAAATTCTAATGTAACATGACCTTCCCATTCTGGCTCTAAGGGTGTTACATTAACAATAATACCACATCTTGCATAAGTTGATTTACCAACACATATAACAAGAACATCTCTAGGTATTTTGAAATATTCGACCGTACTTGCTAAGGCAAAACTATTTGGTGGTATAACGCACACATCGGTTTTCCTAGTTACAAAACCGTCATTAGAAAATGATTTAGGGTCAACTATTGCGGAATCAACATTAGTAAAGATTTTAAATTCATCAGAAACTCTAGCGTCATAACCATATGAAGATGTTCCATATGATATAATACGAGAACCTCTACTATTCTGTTTAGTAGATGATTCTGCAAATGGGAATATCATTCCTTTTGTTGTCGCTAATTTTATGATTTCATTATCAGATAATACAGTCATCTATTTAATATAACGAGATATTAATTATTTTAAACTATGATTACATAAGGATTTTTCTTGTAATTGTCTAGTTCGAATATTCTTCTGATATTAATAATTGAATTTTGACCATATAATGATTAGTTAGCAATTATCATTGACTTTTTATTAGCATAATGACAAGTAAACCCTTCATAATAATTTAATTTCCTTATACAAAGATGATTCGCAAAGATACTGTATATCTAGTTTTAACTGCCTTGTTTTTTACAATATTAATTACAGCCAATTTAATTTCTACAACAAAATTTATTACTATTTTTGAGTTATCACTCTCTGAATCCTGGCTTGCAATTGCTCCTAGTTTCTTAATATCAAAAGGAAAATATCTACTCTCAATTCCTGTTGGAGTAATTATTTACTCACTAACTTACCTAATAATCGATATAATTTCTGAGTTTTATGGAAAAATTAAAACTATCAAAGTTGTTTTAACTGGTTTTGTCATGAGTTTTGTTCTTTTATTATTGATGATGATTGCAGATAACTTTTCTGGAAACTCTGGAGATGCATTATTTGCTGATCTTTATGAAGCTATGAGTGCAAATATTATAGCTGTAATGATCGCATTTATTATTTCCCAAGTTATAAATGTTAATTTGTATCATTTAATAATGAGGAAAACAAAAGGTAAGCATTTATGGCTTAGAAACAATGTCTCGACAATCTTCAGCCAATTGATTGATACTATCATTTTTGTTTCAATAGTTTATCTAGCCGGTAATTTAGGCGATCAATTCACTTCAGCAAGTGCAGCTATATTTTTAATGATTAACATCTTTGCTTGCAGAGTTATATTAGCCTTACTTGATACTCCTATATTATATGCAGCAGTGATTTTCCTTAAATCTAACATGAAGAAATTTGAACCTTTTAAATTTAAAAAAAGAAGAAATAATAATAAAAATACTAATAATAAAAACAATAATTCCAGACGGAGTTATAATCAAAATAGTAATTCTATTCCATTTATAGATTAATCAAATTAATCCACTAATAATTTTATCATAAGCATTAATAGGGCTTGCTTGACCATATTATTTCAGTGGTAATTACACTATATTAGTGATGGCACATTATTTGATATCCGCAGGGTTTTACCCATTTTGGCAAGATCCTATGGTTTAAAATTACAATAATCACTAATTTTACACTCATTACATATTGGTTTTCTTGCTTTACATACATATCGACCATGTAATATCAGCCAATGATGAGCATGTAATTTAAACTCTTTCGGAATTTTTTTTAATAATTGCTTTTCGCTTTCTACTGGGTTCTTGGCTTTTGTAAGACCAATTCTATTTGCCACCCTAAAAACATGAGTATCAACACCCATTGTTAGAAAGCCATAAGCACAATTTAAAAACACATTTGCAGTTTTGCGTCCTACACCAGCTAAATTCTGTAATTCATCCAGATCCTTTGGTATAACCCCATTATATTGATTAATTAACTGATTACATAATGTGATTATATTTTTTGCCTTAGAATTATATAAACCAATAGTTTTTATATATTGTTTTAAGCCATCAATTCCTAAATCTAATATTAATTCCGCTGTATTATATTTTGCAAAAAGTGGTTTTGTAGCCTTATTTACTGAAACATCAGTAGCTTGTGCAGACAGAACAATTGAAACGAGTAGGGTAAAATCACTAGAATATTCTAATTCTGTTTTAGGCTCAGGATTTTCATCACGAAAAAGAGTAAATATATCAATGATTTGCTGCTTATTTAACATTATATTTGATCGAAATATTTAATAGGGACGGGGTTGTTCCAAGCCTATGATATAATTATACCTTAAAATGCTTTTGAGTATTTGAAAACAAATAATTAATGATTTCTCTTATTAGCCTTCCTGTACGTTACGGGCTGGTGGGGATTCACATTTCGCCCAATTTCATAATTCAAAATTTCATATCGGATATTGAAACTTGTAGGGGCGGGGTCCTCCCGCCCGTTTTTCAACAAATTCAAATCTTTGTTTGTTTACGGTGGAGACGGGGTGATCCCCTCATCCCTCTTATTACCGCTCCCGTACGTTACGGGCAGGCGGGCGGGAGGACCCCGCCCCTACGGGGTGATTATCGCATTTCAATTATTGGGCATTGCATTTGTTCACCCAATTTCATAATTCAAATTACATATCAGATATTGCAACTTGTAGGGGCGGGGTCCTCCCGCCCGTTTTTCAGCAAATTCAAATCTTTGTTTGTTTTCGGTGGAGACGATTTAATTGTTTCATTTCAATAATTGACCATCGCTCTTGTTCCGGGCGGGAGGACCCCGCCCCTACGGGGTGATCCACTCATTCCTCTTATTACCGTTCCTGTACGTTATGGGAGGGTGGGGATTCACATTTCACCCAATTTCATAATTCAAATTACATATCAGATATTGCAACTTGTAGGGGCGGGGTCCTCCCGCCCGTTTTTTAACAAACTCAAATCTTTGTTTATTTACGGTGGAGACGGGGTGA
>JABJMA010000064.1 GCA_018659605.1 Rickettsiales bacterium | reverse complement strand
TAATAATACTCAAAAATAATTGAGTAGACCTGTATATGAATTGTTATAGATAAGCGCTACCTATATTATGAACTTATAACTTTTAATGCTATATCTTTACGATAATAAGAATCTTCCCAATCAACTAACTTTACAGACTCATAAGCAAGATCAAATGCTTCTTTAAAGTCATTCCCTAGAGCATTGACATTTAACACCCTACCACCGGAAGCCACTAACTTGCCATTTTGTGTGTCAGTTCCTGCATGAAAAACATTTACATTTTCTTTCTTTGATAATAACTCCAGACTCTTTATTTCTGTACCCTTATTATATGAAAGAGGGTAACCTTTTGCAGCTAAAACAACAGTGACCGACTTCTTGTTAAAGAATTCAATATTAACATCCTGTAATGTACCATTACTACAAGCTAAACATATAGATAAAAAATCAGTTTTAAGCCTTGGTAAAATACTTTGAGCCTCAGGGTCGCCAAACCTAACATTATATTCCAACAAATATGGCCCCTCATCCGTTAACATTATACCACAAAATAATACCCCTTTAAAAGGTGTGTTATTCTGGTTGAAATATTCTATTATAGGTGTGACAAATTTTTCTAAATATTCATCCTCACTACTAATAAATGGACTAGGAGAGTATGTTCCCATCCCACCAGTATTTAAACCTGTTTCACCTTCGCCAACCTTCTTATGGTCACCAGCCGTACCTAATGATTTAACAACCTTACCATCTGACACAGCAAAAAAACTAATCTCTATACCTTCTAAATATTCTTCAATTATAATCTTCTCCTGAGACCCAAATTTACCATTAAAAATATCAGTAATAGCAGCTATTGACTCACTCTTATCATTAGCAATAATTACTCCCTTACCTGCAGCTAGGCCATCAGCCTTAATGACAATTGGGAATTTACTTTGTTGATTTATATAGGACAACGCCTCAGTAGAATTATAAAAAACCTCATACTCAGCTGTTTTAATATTTTTCTTATCACAAATTGCTTTAGAAAAAGCTTTTGATGACTCGAGCTGAGATGTATAGGCACTACAACCGAAAACCCTAATATTATTTTTTGATAAAAAATCGGCCAAACCATTTGATAAAGGTTGTTCAGGACCAATAACAACTAGCCCTACCTTACTTTCTCGACAAAAATCTGCTATAGCAATATGATTATCAATAGCAATATTACAAGATTGAGCAATTTGATTGATTCCTGGATTTCCTGGGATTGCATATAAGAAGCCTATCTCAGAAGATTTATCCAATGAACATACTATTGCATGCTCTCTTCCACCAGACCCAATTACCAATACATTAATCATACTAAGTAAATATTATAAAATCATACTATGCAGATTCTTTAGCAGATTCCTGCTCAGTATCAACCTTATTGTTATTGAGGATTTTCTTTTCCTTAACATCACGATTATGTGCCTTTTTCTTAATAACGCTTGTAAAGTACCCAGTTCCCGCTGGTATTAATCTACCAACAATAACATTTTCCTTTAAACCTCTTAATGGATCCTTCGAGCCAAGAACAGCAGCTTCAGTTAAAACCTTAGTTGTTTCCTGGAATGAGGCAGCAGATATAAATGAATTGGTCTGAAGTGCGGCTTTCGTAATACCTTGTAGAACTGGTCTAGCTATAGCTTTTGCATAACCATCCTTCTTAGCTTTGTCATTAATATGATCAAACTCTTCTTTGTCTAGAATTTCACCTAATACTAATGTTGTTTCTCCAGAATTAGTTATTTCGACCTTTTTCAACATCTGTAAAACAATAATTTCAATATGCTTATCGTCAATTTTTACACCTTGTAGCCTATATACTTTCTGAATCTCAAATACCATATAATGGGCTAAAGCTTCAACTCCTAACACTCTTAATATATCATGTGGTACCAATTTACCATCCATTAACTGATCACCCTGTTCAACATGATCACCCTCATTAACAGTAATGTGCTTACCTTTAGGTATTAGGCACTCAACTTCCTTGTCATTTCCATTATCAGGCTTGATAATAATTCTTCTTCTAGATTTATAATCTTTTCCAAAAATAACAGTACCTGTTATTTCACTGATAATTGAGAAGTCTTTTGGCTTTCTAGCCTCAAACAACTCAGCTACTCTTGGTAATCCACCTGTAATATCAGCAATTTTAGAAGATGCCTTTGGCATTCTAGCAATAATATCACCTGCATGAATTTCTTGACCATCAGTAATATTTAGAATTGAATTTAAGAACAAGAAATAACGTGCATCCATTCCAGATGATAACTTTTCCACATCACCTTTTGAATTTTGTATAACAACTCTTGGTATCAAATTACTCGAAGCTTTATCACTTGATTTCCAGTCTATTAATACTCTATTAGTTATACCTGTGGTAAAATCATGCTCCTCTTTATATGAGACTGACTCTATCATATCACGATAAACAATCTTACCAGATACTTCGGATATAATAGGAATATTATACGGATCCCATTCAGCAAGTTTATCACCAATTTTTACTTTATCACCTTCTAAAGCTTTTAAACGTGCTCCATAAGGGACCTTATATTTTGCCTTTTGACTACCAGACTCATCTTTTATAAGCAAATGAGAGTTTCTATTAAGAACAATCATATTGCCCTTAGAGTTTTTCACAACGGCCATATTATCATAAGCGATAACACCATTTATTGGTGACTCTACCGATGATTGCTCCGCACCTTTTTGTGCAGCACCACCAATATGAAACGTTCTCATTGTTAACTGTGTTCCAGGCTCACCAATCGACTGAGCTGCTATAACACCAACTGCCTCACCAATATTAACAATTCTTCCTGTTGACAAATCTCTTCCATAACATTTTGCGCAGATCCCGCGTTTTGCCTCACATGTTAGAGACGATCTAATGTGAAGCACATCATAACCTATCTCATCAATAATTTGAGATTGCTCCTCATTTATTATATGATCCTTCTTAACAACAACTTTATTACTTCTTGGGTCTATAATATCTACTATAGCTGTTCTTCCTAAAACTTTATCAGATAATGGAACAGTTACATTAGCACCCTCAATCTCAGGGAATACAGTAATAAACTTTTTAGTTTTACAATCAACCTCAGTTACAATACAGTCTTGGGCAACATCTACTAATCTTCTTGTTAAATATCCAGAGTTTGCAGTTTTAAGAGCTGTATCAGCCAATCCTTTTCGTGCACCATGCGCAGAGTTAAAATATTCAAATACTGAAAGCCCTTCTTTAAAGTTTGCTATAATAGGTGTTTCAATAATCTCACCACTAGGCTTAGCCATCAACCCTCTCATACCTGCTAGCTGCTTAATTTGAGTTGCAGACCCTCTAGCGCCAGAATGAGCCATCATATAAACCGAATTTATTGACTCACTCGGTGAGTCAGACTGTACTTTACTTTTATCTGCTGTAGAAATTTGACGCATCATATCTTCTGCTACTTTCTCAGAACATAATGACCATGCATCAATTACTTTATTATATTTTTCACCAACTGTAATTAAACCATCTGAATATTGCTGTTCATACTCCTTAATCTCATCAAGTGTTGAATTAATATGACGATACTTTGATCCTGGGATAACCATATCATCTTTTCCAAAGGATATAGAAGATACCGTTGCGTTTTTAAAACCAAGATACATTAACTGATCAGCAAATATAACCGTAGCTTTCTGTCCATATGTTCTATATATTATATCAATCAGGTTACTTACCTCTTTTTTTGTCATAATTTTATTTACAACTTCAAAAGTCAAATCTATGCCTTCTGGTAATATTTCCGAGATTAATATTCTACCTGGTGTTGTCTCATAGATTTTTCCATTACATCTATATTTTACAGTAGCATGCAATGAAACCGATTTTTCATTAAGAGCATGCTCAACTTCCGAATAACAAGAAAATATTTTCCCTTCACCTACAACTCCGTCTATATTCATAGACATATAATATAGACCTAATATTATATCTTGAGAAGGTACAATGATTGGCTTACCATTGGCTGGGCTTAATATGTTGTTAGTAGACATCATCAAAACACGAGCTTCTATCTGCGATTCTATTGAAATTGGTATATGAACCGCCATTTGATCACCATCAAAATCAGCATTAAATGCAGCACAAACTAATGGATGCACCTGAATAGCCTTACCTTCTATCAATACTGGTTCAAACGCCTGTATACCTAATCTATGTAGCGTTGGAGCTCTATTTAAGAGAACAGGATGCTCTCTAATTACTTCATCCAGAATATCCCAAACTTCTGGAATCTCAGTTTCAACTGCCTTTTTAGCAGCCTTGATCGAGGTGGTGAATCCATATAATTCTAATTTTGAATAGATAAAAGGTTTAAATAATTCAAGTGCCATTTTCTTCGGCAAACCACATTGGTGTAGTTTTAATTCTGGACCTACAACAATTACAGAACGTCCAGAGTAATCTACTCTTTTACCTAAAAGGTTTTGTCTAAAACGACCTTGTTTACCTTTTAACATATCTGTTAAAGATTTAAACGGACGTTTATTTGAATTCTTTAAAGAACGTGCTCGTCTTGCATTATCAAATAACGAATCAACTGATTCCTGTAACATCCTTTTTTCATTACGAATAATAATCTCAGGAGCTTCAAGCTCTAACAATCTTTTTAATCTATTATTACGGTTAATAACCCTTCTATATAATTCATTTAAATCTGAAGCCGCAAATCTACCACCATCAAGCATAACCAAAGGCCTTATTTCCGGTGGAATAACAGGAATTATATCAATAATCATCCAATCAGGTTTGTTTTTAGATTCTAAAAATGCCTCAACGACCTTAAGTCTTTTTATAATCTTCTTACTTTTAGCTTCTGAAGTTGCTTCCTTTAATTGTTTTCTAAGTATCTTTTGCTCTTTTGGCAGATCTATATTACCAAGCATTTCCTTAACAGCTTCTGCACCTATTAATGATTGGAATGAATCAACACCAAATTCTTGTAATGCAGCATCATTTTCTTCCTCATTCAGTAACTGCCCATAAGACAAACTTGTTAATCCAGGATCTATTACAATGCTTAATTCAAAATATAGAACCTTTTCAATATCTTTTAGAGTAAGGTCTAGTAATGTTGCAATTCTTGATGGCAATGATTTTAAAAACCATATATGAGCAACAGGTGCAGCTAATTCAATATGCCCCATTCTTTCGCGACGAACTCGTGCCGTGGTTACTTCAACCCCACATTTTTCACAAACTATTCCCTTATATTTAATCCTTTTATACTTTCCACATAAACATTCATAGTCTTTTACAGGGCCAAAAATTCTTGCACAGAATAATCCATCTCTTTCTGGCTTAAACGTTCTATAATTAATCGTTTCAGGCTTTTTAACTTCTCCATAAGACCATGATCTAATCTGCTCAGAACTAGCGATTGATACTTTTAGATGATCAAAGTCCGAGTCATGTGACTGGTTAAAATTAAAAACTGCTTGAGAAGTACTCATATTTATAACTTGAAATAAATTAAAATTTTAAATTAGGCTGCTCTTTCGAGATCAACATTAATACATAGTGATTTTAGTTCTTTTATCATAACATTAAATGATTCCGGAACACCATAATCAAAATTACTATCGCCTTTAACTACAGACTCATATAATTTTATTCTGCCACTCACATCATCAGATTTAACGGTTAATACTTCTTGTAATGTATATGCTGTACCATAAGCTTGTAGCGCCCAACATTCCATTTCTCCAAATCTTTGACCACCAAAATGTGACTTTCCACCTAAAGGTTGTTGAGTTACTAGGCTATAAGGCCCTATTGATCTAGCATGTATCTTTTCATCAACAAGGTGATGTAGTTTTAGCATATAGATATATCCAACTGTAACTTTACGATCAAATCTTTCACCAGTTCTGCCATCGTAAACAACCTGCTGACCAGATGTATCTACACCAGACCGACTTAATGCATCTACTATGTCACTTTCTTTGGCGCCATCAAAAACAGGAGTTGCAAAGGGCACACCCTCTCTGATATTTTGGGCTAGGCTAACTAACTGATTCTCATCCAAATTATCTATTTCTTTAGTCACTTTTGCATCATCATAAGCATCTATTAAAGATTGCTTAATTTTTGAAAAGTTGTTTCTCTTAATTGATGCCTCAAGTACTTCAGAAACTTGTTTACCAAGATTATATGATGCAAAACCAAGATGAGTCTCAAGAATTTGCCCTACATTCATACGAGATGGAACACCTAATGGATTTAGCAGGATATCTAATTGTGTACCATCTTCAAGAAATGGCATATCTTCAATAGGTACAATTTTGGAAATAATACCCTTATTTCCATGCCTACCAGCCATTTTATCTCCCGGTTGTAACTTTCTTTTTACAGCAAGGAACACCTTTACAACTTTTAGTACACCTTGTGGAAGGTCATCACCACCCTGTATTTTTTCAACAGATTTATTAAATTGAGTCTCTATTTGATCTAAAATTTGATCATATTTAACAAAGGATTCATGAATCTCTTTAGTAGCTGACTCACTATCAATTATTAATTTTCTAAGATCAGAAAAATTAATATTTTTCAAAGTTTCTTCAGTTAACTTATCATTTACTTTTAGACCTTTAACAGCCTTTTTGAGCTTTGTACCTATTAGAAGATTTAATGATTTCTCTAAAATATATGATTGTAACAATCCTACTTTATCTTCTTTTTCTATATTTAATTTGCCAAGTGTTTGACGTTCAATAAGCTGTGTTCTCTCATCCTTTTCAACACCACGACGAACAAAAACACGTACATCTATAACTGTTGCCTTAACACCCGGTGGAACATAAAGTGATGAATCCTTTACTTCAGCAGCTTTCTCACCAAATATTGCTCGTAGAAGCTTCTCTTCAGGAGTTGCTGGTGATTCACTCTTTGGTACAACTTTACCAACTATAACATCACCCCCAATAACTTCGGAACCAACGTTAACAATACCAGTTTCATCTAGATGCCTTAATACCTCATCACTAACATTTGGTATATCTCTTGTAACTTCTTCAGGTCCCAACCTTGTATCACGAGCTACCATCTCAAATTCCTGTACATGAATTGATGTAAATACATCTTCTCTTACTATCCGCTCAGATATTAGTATTGAATCCTCAAAATTATAACCATTCCAGGACATAAACCCTACCAAGACATTACGCCCTAATGCTAATTCACCATGTTTAGTACTCGGTCCATCAGCTAAAATCTCTCCCTTCTTTACCTTCTGGCCAACTTTTACAATTGGTTTTTGATTGATACATGTGTCTTGATTACTTCTTTGAAACTTAGCTAATTCATAAATTTCAATATTTACTAAATCACCATCATCTACACGCAAGAATATTTTGGATGCATCTACCTTCTCTATTACTCCATCATGACTAGCAACTACACAAGCTGATGAATCATGAGCGACTGCACGCTCCATACCAGTTCCCACTACTGGTGATTGAGGGTGTAATAACGGAACCGCTTGACGCTGCATATTTGAACCCATTAAAGCTCTATTCGCATCATCATTTTCAAGAAAAGGAATTAACGATGCTGCAACTGATATTATTTGCTTTGGTGATACATCTATGTAATTGACTTCTTTTGGAGAGATCATAACAAAATCACCATTACATCTACATGTAATCAACTCTCCTTCAAAATAACCCTTAGTATCTTGCGGTTGACTAGCTTGAGCTATAATATTATTACCTTCCTGACCTGCAGACAAATACTTTACTTCATTTGTTACTTTTCCATCACTAACAACACGATACGGGCTTTCTAGAAAACCATATTGATTTACGCGTGCAAATGTTGCTATACTATTAATTAATCCAATATTTTGCCCCTCTGGAGTTTCGATTGGACATATTCTACCATAATGCGATGTATGCACATCCCTAACTTCAAAGCCAGCTCTATCTCTTGATAACCCACCAGGCCCTAATGCTGATAATCTTCGTTTATGAGTAATTTCTGACAATGGGTTTGTTTGATCCATAAATTGAGACAATTGTGATGTACCAAAAAACTCCTTAATAATTGACACCAGAGGCTTCACATTGATCAAACTTTGCGGCAAAGCAGTATCTATATCAACAGAATTCATACGCTCCTGTATAGCTCTTTGAACCCTAACCAAACCAACTCTAAATTGATTTTCAGCCAATTCACCAACTGATCTAATTCTTCTATTAGACAGATGATCAATATCATCAGCTTTAGAATTATTTACTTTCATTGATACCAAAGTAGCCAATATTGACAATATATCTTCTTTTGTTAATAATGTAATATCGATATCTAATCCCAACCTTTCATTGATCTTAACACGACCAACATCAGATAGATCATATCTATCTTTATTAAAGAATATGGAATTAAACAATTCAGTAGCAGCATCAACAGATGGTGGATCGCCTGGTCGTAACACTTTATACATTTCTAATAAAGCATCTTCAGATGTTGTAGATTTATCGTTAGACATAGTATCATAAATACATGATCCAACATTAGCCTGATTTAAATTAATCAAATCTATTGACTGTCCCTCAGAAAACTCTGCAACCAAATCTTCTGTTAGCTTTGTACCAGCAACAATAGTAACGCCTTTAGAAATATCAAAGTCATTGATTGATACTTTATCAAGCATCTGCTCATCTAGAATTACAATTTCATTATAACCTATTTTCTTTATTTCTCTTAATTTTGATGCATTTAATCTCTGTCCAGCACTAGCAATAACCTTATTATCACTAGCCGATATTAGATCATATTTAAGCTTACCGCCTTGATATTCATCAATATTAAAAGCTACTACCCAACCATCTTTAGCTCTAGTATATGTTTTAGAGATATAGAATGAAGATAATATATCCTCAGTGTTTAATCCTAATGCTCTTAACAATGTGCTTGCAGGTAACTTTCTTTTTCTATCAATCCTAAAGCATACCAAATCTTTTGTATCAAACTCGAAATCAAGCCACGAACCACGATATGGTATTATCCTAGCAGAATATAATAATTTGCTTTGATTTGTTGCCTTACCTTTGTCATGATCAAAGAAAACTCCAGGAGACCTATGTAACTGAGATACGACAACTCTTTCAGTACCATTTATTATAAATGTACCCTTATCTGTCATAAGAGGTATTTCACCCATATAGACTTCCTGTTCCTTTACACTCTTAATTTCCTTAGTACCAGTATCTTCATCAATAAGCCATACAATCAGCCTCAATGTTACTCGAATAACTGCAGTATAACTTGTAGCTTTAATTATTGATTCCTTAGGTGAGTATTTAGGCTCTTCCAACCTATAGTTAACAAATTCAGTTGTAGACAAACCTGTAAAATCATCAATTGGAAATACAGACTTAAATACATTTCCTATGCCACCATTTTGATCATTCTCAGGATCTAAAAATTTGACATAAGAATTCTTTTGAACTTCGATTAAATTTGGCAAAGATATTACATCTTCAATTTTTCCAAAGTTCTTCCGAAAATACACATGGGATAGGTCAGTTATACTGGTCATAGCAACAATTAGCAGTTATAAAATTAAGTAATAAAAATAGAAGTTAAGATACAAACTATTTAACTTCTACAGCAGCTCCAGCAGCCTCTAATTTCCCCTTAATTTCATCAGCTTCTTCTTTTGATGCGCCAATTTTTACTTCTTTCGGTGCAGCTTCAACTAAATCCTTAGCTTCTTTCAATCCTAGGCCTGTTATAGCTCTAACTTCCTTAATCACATTAATTTTGTTAGCGCCGAAATCCTTAAGGACAACATCAAATTCAGTTTGCTCTTCTACTGCCGCACTTGCGTCGCCAGCCGCAGCTACAGCAACCGGAGCAGCCGCAGAAACACCCCATTTTTCTTCTAGTAATTTAGAAAGCTCTGAAGCCTCCAAAATAGTTAATGAAGACAAATCTTCAACAATTTTACTAACGTCAGCCATTTATTTAAACCTTAAATATATTAATTACTCTGTTTAGAATATGCGTTAATTACTCTAACTACTTTTGCCATTGGCTCTTTAACCATTCTTGCAATATTAGTAGCAGGAGTATTGATAACGCGGATGATTTTAGCTCTTAATTCATCAAGTGAAAGCATC
>JABJMA010000063.1 GCA_018659605.1 Rickettsiales bacterium | reverse complement strand
ATTATTTAGAGTATATTGATTAGGAGTTGCACCATTATCCAAAAGCAGCTGAATAGTTTCGATTGGATGGTTGTTCTTTAGAGCTCTATTTAGAGTACCTTCATCAGGAGTTGCACCATTATCTAAAAGCAGCTCGATGGTTTCGGTTGAAGCTTTGTTTTTCAAAGCTGTATTTAATTCTTCACTACTAGCCGATCTAGCTGGCCTATTTTGACAATTTCCCATAATTCTCATCTCTTAATAATTTAATAGCCATGGATTATAGCACAGACCATGAATGAAGTCAAATAGAGCCGCTCCGCTGTTCAGCCGTTCAGCACATAATCAACAATCATTATATAAAATGACATAAATATTATGTTTTATGACCAAAACTAGCATAAATCGCGGGCTATCCAATAATTCTGCTATAGTGAGATAACCACCTCATATCAAAAGCTGATCTAATAATACTATGATTTATCAAAGTCGAAAATGAGTGAATTACTATAGGAGTGGATCCATATCTCCGCTCATATTACAAGAGAGATGTGAATTTGCAGCAAGATGAGCAAACATATGGGTTTGACTTCACTAGTTATTAGGCTATTTATATTATCTCATCTAATAGAATTTATAATTTCAAGGTCGGGAAAATAGCAAAGATAAATTTTGGTTACAAATCAGTTGAAGAAAATGAGAAACAAAATCTTGTTAATGAAGTATTTAGATCAGTAGCATCTAAATATGACATAATGAACGATGTTATGAGTTTTGGCATGCATCGCTTGTGGAAAAAAATTTTTGTTGACCATATTGAGATTAATGAAAATGCACAAATTTTAGATATGGCATCAGGCACTGGAGATATTGCATTTAAAATTTATGAAAAATTTCAAAAAAATGGTGATAATGTTGCAATAACATTAGCTGATATCAACCCCGATATGCTTGAAGTTGCTAAGGATAGAATAATTGATAAAAATTTAAATAAGGAACAATTTAATTTTCACTTAGTTAATGGCGAAAATACAAAATTAGAGGATAATTCCTTCGATTATTACACCATCGCTTATGGTATTCGAAACTTTACAGATTTATCACAAGGTCTAAAAGAAGCCTATAGAGTTTTAAAACCAGGTGGTAAATTCTTATGTTTAGAATTTTCAGATATTCCAGATGGCTTATTTAAACAATTATATGATTTCTACTCTTTTAATGTAATTCCAAAATTTGGTAAGATGATAACTGGTAATGAGGAATCCTACCAATATTTTATAGAATCAATTCGAATGTTTCCAAAGCCTAAGGAATTTACACAAATGATCTCTGATAATAAATTCAAGAATGCAAAATTTAAAAATTTATTTTCAGGTATTACAACTATATATTCAGCAGAAAAATAACAATGTTTCGATTCATAAAAAATCTAAAATCGCTATTCTGTTATATCGCAATCTTAATATATTATGATGCATTATTCTTCTGTAGCAAAATCCCAATTTTAAATATTTTTATTTTTCCATTAAGGGTTTTTTCAGTCTTGCACAAAAAGAAATCTAACGGCGAAAGACTATGTATTGCATTTCATAGGATGGGTCCTACATTTATTAAGCTTGGTCAATTTTTATCGGTAAGGTCAGATCTAGTTGGTAATAAAATTGCTAATGATTTAACAAAATTACAAGATGATTTACCAGCTGCAAAATTTTATAAAATTAATAAAATTCTTGAACGGGAATTTAAAGATAATATCGATCATAAATTTTTAGAATTTAATAAAACGGCTATTTCAGTTGCATCAATTGCTGAGGTATTTAAAGCAAAAACTCATGATAATAAACAAGTCGCTGTAAAAGTTCTTCGCCCTAAAATAAAACAAAAATTCAAACGAGATATCCACTTCTTATTTTTTATTGCTAAGATAGCGAATTTATTTCCATATCTAAAACGTCTAAGATTAATTGATGTTATCACAACTTTTGAACATGTTTCTAATCAGGAATTAGATTTGCGATATGAAGCAGCCTCTGCAGATCAATTAGCTGAAAATTTAAAATATAATAAAAATATTCATATTCCTAAAATTTACTGGGATCTTTCATCCGAAAGAGTCATGGTAATGGAGTGGATCGACGGTATTAAAATAAATCAAAAAAATAAATTAACAGCTGGCAAACATAATTTAAAACAAATTTCTGAAAAGCTTTTATTATGCTATTTTGATATGGCATATCGTGATGGTTTTTTCCATGCCGATCTGCATCCTGGAAATATCTTAATTACAAAAGACAGTAAAATTGCATTACTTGATTTTGGTATCATGGGTAACTTATCTAGAGATGATCGAATTTATGTTACCAAAATATTGGATGGTTTTATCAGGCGTGATTATAATTACATTGCACAAATTCATCATGATGCTGGTTATATTCCAAGCTCAACTGATATTAATGATTTTGCACTTGCATGTAGAGCTATCGGCGAACCATTATTCGGCCTACCATTTGAGAAAATATCCATTGCCAAATTATTAGAACTTTTATTTAAAATTACTGAAAATTACGGCATGGAAACTCAACCTCAATTATTATTACTGCAAAAAACATTGCTAACTATTGAAGGAGTTGTTCGCAATCTTGATGATAAAGTTAATATGTGGGATTTAGGTAAGCCATGGATGGAAGAATGGAGTAAGGAAAATATGGGAGCAAAAGCACATCTAAAAGATTTCACAAACAAGTCAGAAAAAATCATACATAAATTGCCTCAAATTATAGAGGATTTATCCGACCTTCTTGAAACAAGAAAAAATAAACAAGCCTATCTAGTAAATAAAATATCTACCTATAAAGTCGCATTTATTGCGGCAATATTTGGTGCGGTTATAAGTAAATTATTATTCTAATATACTATGAAAGATCTTAAAATTGCTATTATACATGATTGGCTAGTAGGTAAATTTGGTGCTGAAAATGTTTTGGCAGAAATAATAAAAATATGCCCAAATAGCGAGATCTTTACAATTATTGATTACATACCCAATAAAGATCGTGACTTTCTCCAAGGACGTAAAACTAACCAAAGTTTTATTGCCAAACTTCCTTTTGCCAGAAAACATTTCCGCAAATATTTAAGCCTTATGCCAATCGCTATTGAGCAATTTGATTTATCGGGATTTGATATAATCATCTCAATTTCTGCTGCCGTTGCAAAAGGCGTAATTCCCAAACCAGATCAATTACATATTTGTTATATTAATTCCCCAATCCGCTATGCCTGGGATATGGAAGAGCAATATATCAAGGAATCCAACATTAAAGGGTTAAAGAAGATTATGCTAAAATATTCACTGCATAAAATTAGAATGTGGGATGTTGCATCAAGTTATCGGGTTGATCATTTTATATCAAACTCAAATTTTATCAAAGCAAGAGTAGAAAAATATTATCGTCGGGAATCAGATGTATTAAATCCAAATATTGATATTGATTATTTCATACAAGAAAAAGATGAATCCAAAAAGAGTGATTATTTTTTTACTATAGCCCGCCATGTTCCTTATAAAAAGATCGATCTAATAATTGAAGCTTTTAACCAAATGCCAGATAAAAAACTAATTGTTGGTGGTTCTGGAGAACAAACTGAATATCTAAAAGAAATTGCAGGACCAAATATTACATTTACTGGCCATATCAAACGTGAAGAATTAAGAAGCTATATGCAAAATGCTAAAGCTTTTATTTATGCCGCTTTGGAAGATTTTGGAATTGTAATGGGTGAAAGCCTAAGTGCAGGAACCCCTGTTATTGCATATGGCAAGGGTGGCTCACGAGATATTGTAAAAGATAAATCAGAATATATAGATGCGACAGGTATTTTATTCCCTGATCAAAGTAAGGAATCGCTAATAAATGCAGTAAATGATTTTTGCAATAATGAAAAAATCTTTAATACTGAGAATTGTATTAATTCAGTTCAACATTTATCTGCAGAAAATTTCAGAACTAGTTTCCAGAAAATTGTTGAGAAACTATTATAAGTAAGTTTAACTCGCTTAACATGAAAAACAATAGAACTGAGTTTAACGATTATCTAAATTCTCTTATACAGGATGCTAAATTCTCAGGAGATATAGCAAGTGATATTACTAGCAGATTTGTTCATGCAACAGATAATTCAATATACCAAAAAATACCCCATAGCGTTATCACTCCAAAGAATATTGAAGATATTCAAATTTTAGTTAAACTGACTAAAAGATTTCCTGATATTTTCTTTGCTTGTAGAGGTGGTGGGACTGGAACTAATGGCCAGAGTTTAACAGAAGGCATAATGTTAGATTGCAGAAAACATCTAAATCAAATCCTAAATATTAACATTGAGGATGGGTATATAGAAGTTGAGGCCGGCGCTATATTAAATCAAGTTAACACAGCATTAAAATCAAAAGATTATTTTTTTCCTGTTGATATATCCCCTTCTGATCGAGCCACAATTGGTGGTATGATATCTACTGATGCTTGTGGAAGAGGTTCTTATCATCATGGTAGAATGGGTGATAATATTTTAGAAATTAAATATATTGATTCCGATGGGGAAATTCAAATCATTACACAAAATAGTCAGCCTGATAAATTTAAAATAATCCTCCAGCTTATCGAGAAAAATCAAACATCTATCAATAATAATTTTCCTGATCATATTCGTTATGCGACTGGCTATAATTTAAAGAAGCTTTTAGAAACACAGAATTTTAATTATTTATTTGCCGGTAGTGAAGGAACTCTTGGGATTATTATTTCAGCAAAATTAAAAATAAAAAAAATATTACCGTCACGCGCATTAATTATAAATTTTTATAATCACTTTGATGATTCAATAGCAGATGTAACTGATATCCTAAAAACAAATCCATATGCTATTGAAGTAATGGATGAGGTGATTCTTGAGCTTGCAAAGCAAGATGAAACAACTCGTCATATTCAAAAAAATATTTATTTAAATAATGCTATTAAGGCTATTTCATTAATTGAATTTAATGCTTATAATGAGGCTGAATTAAAACAAAAACTAACTAAGTTTGAATTAAAACATCCTCAAACATTATCAGATAATTATAAAATCATTACTAAAGAAGAGGATATTAAGGCTATTTATTTATTACGTAAGAATGCAGTAGGAATTGCCGCAAATCTTGATAGTGATAAACGCCCTATTCCATTTATTGAAGATACAGCAATACCTATTAGGTTGTTAAAATCCTATATTAAAGATCTAAAGCAATTACTTGATAGTTATAAATTACGTTATGTAATTTATGGTCATGCTGATGTTGGCCTGATTCATGTAAGACCCGCTATGAATCTCGAATTAAATGAGGATAGAAAAATGCTATCTGAAATTAGTTTTGCAGTAATTAAACTCGTTAAGAAATATGATGGTGTAATCTGGGGTGAGCATAGCTCAGGTTTTAGAAGTTCTATTTCTGAGAGATATTTTGGCAGCGAGATTATAAATATTTTCCAGGAAATCAAAAACTTATGTGATAGTGAAAATATTTTTAACCCAGGTAAGATCGTCACGCGAAATTCAAAACAGAATATTAAATTTAACAATGACTTCCAAGCTGACTTTAATAAAGAAATTACTCAGGATTTAAAAGAAGAATTTCAATCGAGTTTATTATGCAATGGTAATGCAAAATGTCTTTCTAATGACGATGAACAATTAATGTGTCCTACATATAAAATTACAGGCAATTTAAAATATTCACCAAAAGGGCGCAGCCAATTAATAAGATTATGGCTAAATTTTATTAGCAAAAATCCTGTACCAAAAAATACCAATAAGAAAAAAACATATGCAAAGAAAAATAAAAAACTTTTTTCTGAAATTTACGATAGCCTAAATAGTTGTTTATCATGTATGGCATGTACGACTTCTTGCCCAGTTAAAGTTGATATAACAAAACATAAATCTAAATTTATGCTTTTTTATTATCAAATATATCGCAAAAAATTACAGGTGCTATTACTCGAAAATCTAGAAGTGATTTTATGTAAGTTATATCGAATCAGAAAATTATCTAGCTATGTAATTAAACTAAATTTAGTCAAAAGATTATTTGAAAAGGTTTTTAATCTTAGTGATATTAATACTAAAATAAAATCTAGCAATATTACGACAATAAAGAAAACAGTTAAAGGTAAACAATATATTTTTGCAGATATTGTAACGATTTTATATGCTCCAGAAATTATCGATGCTGCATCAAAATTATTAACCAAAATGAATATTGAGCATGAGATTCTAGAACCTCTACCTTCTGCAATTGGCTATGAACATTTTGGTAATTTAAAAAAATTAAATAAATATAATCAGATCCTTACAGATAAACTCTCTAATGCCGATAAAGTAATAATTCTTGATCCTGCCATATATCATTTCATGCAGAAGAATCTGGTTAATTCAGTAAGTATAGAATCCTTTGTGAATTGCTTATATGCTAATAGAAGCAAACTTGGTAGTTCAATAATCACTGATCAGACCGACGAGATTAACTTTTACAGCCACTGCATCACAAACTCAATGCAAGCAGAGAATCTTGAGAAATGGCAAGAGATTTTCACAACTCTTGGTATTACATTAAATAATGTTAGTCAGAATTGTTGTGGAATGGCAGGTTTTTATGGCTACCAAAAGGAGAATATCTCAATATCAAAAAAACTATATCATGAAAATATTGAAAAATTTAACCATGAGCATTTAGTTTTTGATGGAATCTCATGTTATCTACAAAATAATAGATCGGATCATATTCCATCAGAACATATAATTCACAAATTATATCAAATTGTAAAATAGGAAAAATTGATACATATTCAGAAGTTCCTCAAGAAAAACTACCAAAACCCAATCTAATACCCAGGAATAAGCCTGAAGTTTATCTTTGATCATTTAGTGAAGAATATTGCAAATTAAACCCTGCATACCTATGATCGAAAATTGATCAAAATTAAAAGGAGCCAAATAATGCGCAAAGCATTCTCATTGATTGAATTATCAGTTGTTATTATAATTATTGGACTACTTACAGCCTCTATCATAGCAGGTGTTGGTGTTGTGAAATCCGCCAAGACAAGGGCCTTAGTAAATGATTTAAAAGAATATGAAACCTCTTATTATGCTTTTTATTCTACATATTCCGGATTTCCTGGAGATATTGTTAATGCATCCTATTTCTGGAGTGGAGCAATTAATGGTGATGATGATGGCTTTATAGAATATATATCAGGTAATGCTACAGAAGAATTTGCAAATGCCTGGACGCATTTATCTTTAGCTGAGTTTACTCCTGCCGACTACTCGGCCCTAGAATACCCTGAGGCTGAAGATGGGATTATAAAATATGTTATGATCTATTATAGCTCAATGCACTCAGAATCAGGTAATTCTATAACCATTGAAACTGAAAATTTTGCTGGTATAATTACACCTTTAGAAGCCTATCAATTAGATTGCAAAATTGATGAATGCTCACCTACTATTGGATCTATTCTTATTGATAATGGTGATGGGGTAACTGGATCATCAAGCACATGTTTAAATGCTTCAAACCAGCTTAATACGAAGGATGTCCACACAGATGAATGTAGGGTTATTATGTGGCTAGACTGATATCTTATATTTTAAAACCTCAATGCAGTCTTGCAAAATAAATTCTTAACTCAATAATTTTATGACTACACTACAAGCAAAATCATTAGTAACTCATGAATTTAACGGTGAGTTTAAACAACAAATAGAATTTATAAATATCAGAAGCCTATCTGAGGGCGAGATCTTAATTAAAACTCAATATTCTTCACTTAATTACAAGGATGCATTATCAGCATCTGGGCATAAGGGTATTACGCGCAATTACCCACATATACCAGGTATTGATGTTGCTGGAGTTGTTACTAAATCTAACTCACCCTTATGGCACGAAGGTGATGAGGTAATTTGCACAGGATTCGATTTAGGCATGAATATTTCTGGTGGTTTTTCTGAATATGTAATAGTTCCTGGCAATTGGTGTCTAAACAAACCAGAAAATATCAGCCTTAAACAAGCAATGATTTTTGGCACTGCCGGCCTCACTGCTGCTCTTTCTATTTTAGCTATTTTACAATATGAACAAGACCAAGATAATAAAAATGCTTTAGTCACCGGAGCATCAGGAGGAGTTGGGTTAATATCTGCACTTATATTAAAAGAGTTAGGCTTTAATGTCACAGTAACAACAAGGTCACCTGAGCATAGTTTCTTAGGCGAATATGGCTTTAATCAAATTATTCAAACTTCAGATATCATTTCACAAGCAATAAAACCACTAATGCAACGGCAATATAATGCTGCAATCGATACTCTAGGTGGTAATGTATTAAGCAGAATATTAACAATTATTGATTATCATGGCGTTATCGCCTCATGTGGTAATATTACTGGCAATGAGTACCAAACAACCGTTCTACCAATGATAATAAGGGGGGTAAAATTATTTGGTATTACATCGGCAAATGCTCTGATGCACTCGCGTAAAGAAGCTTGGCAATTGCTTAATAAACACAATCATATAATAAATGATAAAATTTATAGAGAGATTGCTTTAGAGGAACTACCGATATATATAGAAAGGATGATCTTGGGCAAACATAATAAACGTACAATTATAAAATTCTGAACTAATGACAAAAGATACAGCTAATAACAAAAAATTAATATTTATAGGATTTTCATTATGCATCACTGCCCTGGTTTTTTACTTAGGTATATGGCAAACAAGCAGGCATTTTGAGAAGAAAGCAATTATTGAAAATTACAAAACTCAAATAGATAAGCCAATAGAGGTAATGAAGGCTCTAGATTTACATGACCCTATAGCGAATAAGTTCCAGATATATAAAACTAAAGCACAATTTATTCCACATAGTGAGATTTTATTAGGGCCAAAACAGATTGATAAAATTGTTGGATATAATGTAATTGGCCTATTTAAAACAACCTTAAAACAAAACATTGTTATTAATTTGGGCTTTATTCCGCTTGATAAAAAGGGCAACCTTAATATTAACACTAATTTCCAACAATTGACCTTAATCCAATATAAATTCCGTAACAGGCCAAATATCTTTATTCCTAAAAACGATCCTAAAAGTTTAAAATGGTTTTATCTTGATAGATCATCTCTAGAACAGCATTACGATACAGAGCTAACCGATATATATTTTGGATTACTCTCCAATAATTTTTCACCCGATATTAAGCCCTTGGATAAACATGATGCTAATTTCTTTAATGAGCATTTTAACTATGCCATCACCTGGTTTACCTTGTCGGTGATATTGGTAATTATGATAATAATTTATACCCGCATTGAGAAGGTTAGATTTACTAAATAAATAATTATGAATTAGTTTTACGCTTGCGAATTTTCATATTCAGCATTTCAATACCAACTGAAAATGCCATAGCAAAATAGATATAACCTTTTGGCATATGAGCTCCTAATCCTTCAGCAACAAGCAATACTCCTATCATCATAATAAAACTTAAAGCTAATATCTTTAAGGATTGATGCTCAGTGATAAAATCAGAGATCCATTTAGACATAAATAACATCACAAACATTGCAATAACCATAGCTGTAATAATGACTCCCACAACCTTTGATATTCCAACAGCTGTAATTACTGAATCAAATGAAAAAATGAAATCTATAAATATAATCTGTAATATCGTTTTAAAGAACGCTCCTTTAAAATCTTTAGGAGCTGATTTTTCCTCTTCTCCAGCAACCTCACTATGCATTTCAATCGTAGATTTTGCTAAAAGGAAAAGACCGCCGCCAAGCATCATTAAATCCTTGCCTGAGAATTCCAGACCGAGAATATAAAGCCACGGCTCCTTCAGACTAATTATCCAAACAACTGCAAATAACAGACCTATACGCATTATTAATGCAAGCATTAGACCTATAACACGCGCCTTCTGCCTTTCTGCATCAGGCAGATGTGCAACTACTAAAGCTATAAATATAACATTATCAACTCCAAGTATTATCTCTAAAGCAGTTAATGATATAAGGCTTGTCCAAATTTGAAAATCTAGTAAAACTTCCATTAATAATTACCTTAAAATCTCTTATTTTTTATTAGTTAATAATTTCCTATAATTAACTAAAGATATAGCCTAAATATGCCAGTGATTTTTATCAACTCATTTTACTATCTCTTAAGAAATAATCTGTTATGTTAATTCATAACTACTTCCAATCTTATTGAATTTATATGACAGATTTCAAACAATTAAATTTAAGCCCCGAAATTCTTAAGACCTTAGCAAACAAAAATTATACCAAACCTACACCAATTCAAACCGAAGCTATTCCACATTTGTTGGCAGGTAGAGATTTGCTAGGCATTGCCCAAACAGGGACTGGTAAAACTGCTGCCTTTTCGCTACCAATATTAGACAATCTAATAAAAAGTAATAATAGAGTAAGAGCAAATAATGTCAGAGCGTTAATATTAACACCAACAAGAGAGCTTGCCTCACAAATTTATAACAATGTAACTATTTATGGCGAAAACCTCAATTTAAGATCTGAAGTAATATTTGGTGGTATCAATATCAAACCACAAATTACAGCCTTATCTCGAGGCACTGACATATTAATTGCAACCCCGGGACGCTTACTAGATATTCTCAATCAAGGTTATATTCACTTAATGCGTATTGAAATATTTGTACTGGATGAAGCTGATAGAATGCTAGATATGGGATTCATTAATGATATTCAAAAAATCATTTCTAAATTACCGGCATCCAGGCAGAGTCTTCTTTTCTCAGCAACAATGCCAAATGATATTTCAAATTTAGCCAAATCTCTTCTAAATGATCCTATCAAAATTGAGATTGCACCGCAATCCACTACAGCACAAAAAATAGACCAAAAGGTAGTTATGGTTGCAAAGGCAGATAAACCTGCTCTTCTTAAGTTAATTCTTAATAAAAAAAATACAGATACTGTATTAGTTTTTGCTAAAACAAAAATTGGTGCCAATAATATTGAAAAATATCTCAATAGAAATCATATCAGGGCTGAAGCAATTCACGGCAACAAAACCCAATCAGAAAGAGATAAAGCCTTAGAGTCTTTTCGTAATGGAGAAATTAATGTGTTAATAGCAACAGATATTGTAGCTCGTGGCATTGATATACCCCATATTACCCATGTGATTAATTTTGATCTACCCCATGACCCTGAAAGCTATGTCCATAGAATTGGAAGAACTGCAAGGGCGGGACGTAATGGTATTGCCATTACATTTTGTGATCCATTCGAGAAAACTATACTTAAGGCTGTAGAGAAAACCATAGGTTTTGAAATACCGATAGATAATACTCTATCATTATCAAAAGTGAAAAGCCATTCGAAGGGGACCCAGAACACAGGATCTAGGAATAACCGAAACGGACCACTGCATAACAGAACCAAAAATCACACTTCTCTTACCCACAAAAAAAATGATAACAAAAACAAATCATTTTCTCAAAAAAAGCATAAATCTAATAAAGCAAAAAATAATAAAGGGAAATTATCTTCACTCCTTAATCAAATAGGCAGTTTATTCTTCAAAAAGAAATAACTGTATTGTCGCACATAGAAACAAATATAGTTACGTTTTGAAGTTACCCATCTAAACAGAGCTCATTCTGTATACAAAAATAGACGAAAACTTGTACATTAGCATGTCGATCATTATAATGCTCAATATAAGTTTAGAGAGTAGTATATTATGCGCAAAAGAAAAAGAGAATACTTCACGGAGCAAAATATAGAAACATTGAATTTGTTTCTACAAAATTATGGGTTTGCCCCTTATGAGGCCAGTCAGGAATATGATTTTAATCAAAAGAATAATGATGGATATACAGCTTTAATCTTAGCAGCAGGAAATGGTAATATTGATATTGTGAATCTGTTACTTAGCAAAGAATCTAGTATTGATCTAACAGATAATGATGGATGGACAGCATTAATGGTAGCGGCAGGAAATGGTTATACAGACATTGCAAATATATTACTTGATAGAGGAGCTAATATTGATCATGCAAATAATAATAAAGAGATAGCTCTGCATTATGCAGCAGGACATGGTTACAAAGATACTGTGAAGCTGTTACTTGACAGAGGAGTTAATATCCATCTGCTAGATAATGATGGGCAGGCAGCTTTGCATTTTGCAGCAGATAGTGGTAATTTAGAAACTGTAAATCTTTTATTAGATAAAGATGCTTCTATTGATCTAACAGATAATGATGGCCGATCAGCTTTACATTTTGCAGCAGATAGTGGTAATACAGAAATTGCAAATCTTTTGCTAGATAAGGGGGCTTATATTGATCTACTAAGTAGCAATGGAATGACAGCTCTAGATTTTGTAGCAATATATGGTCATACAGATACTGCAAAGCTACTACTTGATAGAGGAGCTAATATTGATCTAGCAGATAATGATGGAAAAACAGCTCTAGATTTTGCAGCAATAAATGGTCATTTACATATTGTTACATTATTACTTGATAGAGGTGCTAATATTAATATAGCAGATAATGGTGGAAAAACAGCTTTAATGATGGCGGTTGAAAATGATAATATAGATACTGCGCAGCTATTACTTGATAAAGCAGCTAATATTAATCTAGCAAATCCTGATATTGCTCAAGAAAGATTAAATGCAGAGCTCGATATAAAGCAGACTCATGAGCATTGGACTCAAAGATTTGCCGAAGCAACTCCAACACCAAATGTTCCTCATCATCAGATCAGATAATATTTCTACCAACAATAAATATCTTTCTCATAATAAGTCAGATTCCAGAGAAGGAAAGTCTAATTACTAAGCCAGATCCTAAACAACCCATAGGGTTCAGCAGATTTAACAGCATAAATCTAATAATATCTTTTTGTAAATTCTATATTATAAATCCTGATATAAATATAACATACTGATCTTCAATAAATGGCTTTTATCACTCCATATAAGGTTATTCGCTCAAAAAGAAAAACTATTGCTCTGCAGGTTAATAGTGAGGCAGCTTTAATTGTTAGGGTACCGATGCGGTTCAGTCTGAATTATGTAGAACAAATTATTCAGCAAAAACATAGTTGGATTACTAAGAAACAAGATGACATCACCAATAAAATAAATAAATTTACAGCTAAGACTTTTGAGGATTCTGAAAAATTTCTATATTTAGGCAAATCATATAACTTAACATTTACAAAAGATCAAAAAACCGATCTAATTTTTGATAATGAATTCTCAATTGCTACAAATGAAAAGATATTTACGAGAATCATTTTGGTAAAATGGTATAAGAAAACAGCATTAGATCATATCTCAAAACGTATAATATATTTTGCCGCCGCAATGGGCTTAGCTTATAAATCCGTTCGATTAAGTGATGCTAAAACTTTATGGGGTACATGCTCACAAGATAATCGCTTAAGCTTTTCTTGGCGGTTAATCATGGCACCATCTGATGTGATTGATTATGTAGTCGTCCATGAACTCAGCCATATCAAGCATAAAAATCATTCAAAGCAATTTTGGGAAACAGTGAAAAATACTTTACCACTTTATCAAATTCATAAGAAATGGCTAAAAGAAAACGGGCATTTATTGCATTGGAAAAAATAAATATTCAATAACTTGACACTGCTAGATTTTTTCTTCTAATGATTATCATTATTAATGATACAACTCTATTACAGATATGCGCTCACCAACTGGTATTAACACATCTGATGTTGCTGACCAACTACATCTTGGGCATCCAGACCAAAACACAATTAGTGAAGTCTTAAAAGAATGGCAATTTCCATTAATAAAAACCATCCTAATTAACCAAGAAAGCTCTAAGCCATATGCCTTACATGCATTATGTGGAGGTAAAATTATTGGAGAATTCCAACCTATTTTGTTAGAAGCAATCCGACCAATCTCTTCTTTAGATGCCGGAAGAATTCTAAAAAAAGCTAATTTAGAAACAAATCTACAATTAGAGCTAGGGCAGATTATTGTACAAGACAACAACCAAGAATTAGCCTGTACAGCTTTATCAGGGGCAAATATCTCAACTAAAGTGCAAAAGTTATTATTGGCATTAGCTAACAACTCATCATATATCCTCAAAATATTGGAGCAATGCAAAATTAATGAAGAATATCAATTAGAATTAATTGACAAATTATCTATAGAAGAAGCCATCACTATACATAGAAAGGCAATATTCTACCCAGATATATCACTATTAACCAAAAAAACTAAATCATTCCTCAGGCAGAAAGTTGAGCAAAGACAAGATGATATATTTAAGCCAAATAACCAAACGGCAGAAATTATTTATTTAGACAAGCAGTCTGAAAGCTAAGCCCTGACTTTTCTAGCGCTCATTAAGCCAATCTTACAAAATACTAGAATCAATATAATGACCACTTGTCCAATAATTGATGGAAGTACAAAGCCCATTGCGCCAACTCTATAAATTAAACAGCCGGTTAAAAGACAACCACAAATTCCACCAAGATTTGTCACAAATGAAAGAGCATTATTTGCCCCAAGCCGCTCTTCATTATTAAAGTAATAATTTACCTCTGCCTCACAGCCAATATAGTAAAACGAAACAAGAAAACCTGAAATGAAACACAGAATAGATAAAATCATAAAATCATCACGATAATAATATAGCCCTGATAATGCTCCCACTAGGCAAATAGCTACAAATAGGAATATAAACTTATAATGAAAGCGATCCAAGAAACTTGCCGACACCAAATTTAAAATAGCGCTAATAGTAAAAAGACCAGCTAATATTGCCCCTTGTTCTGAAGTAAAACCAATATTAATTGCATATATTACAATAAAGCTAAGTATAGAAATGCTTATTATCTCTTGAGTAAATTTTGCAAAATATAAAAAAGGACGCCTCTTAAAAAACTTAGTTACATCATGAGAGATATTATCCTGAACCTCAGGCATAGGTGTTTTAATCAAGCTAATTGAAATAACAGATATAAAGGCAAATAAAAAAGCCACCATCATATTATATGGATTTAAGCTACCCATTACACTTACAATATAACTCCCTGTGGCAAACCCAAATGACAAAATAATAGTATTGATACTAATCATCAGATTGCGCCCTTTATTAGGTATGATCATATTATACCAACTTTGTTTAATCATGCTAAAGCCATACCAATAAACACCTATTAACAATATAAAACCTAACCATATGATAAAGTTAATATAACTGCCTATGAGCATCATAACTGCAAAATAAATAGCTGTAGCAACCTTTAGAAAAGCCTTAGCCCCATGAGTTTTTAGTAATTGGACTATTTTTGATGCAAAACAAATACCAGCTAATAGTTCAATTACGACAGAAAGACCTATTAAGGTTTCAGTAATATTATTGGTCTTCAATATCACTGGAAAAACAACAAGATTCATTCCCATTGCAGTAAAAAAACAATAAATGCCGACTAATATTTTTATCAAATCTAGTCTTTGTGTTGGCGACATATAAGCAATACTAAATAATATTATATATTAATATAAACATTTTTTAGGCTCCACTTCAAGTAATATTAAGTTGGAAAAATGATCCTTGCAAAATTTGTAATAAATTTGTATCTATACTCCCTCAATCCAAAGAGGAAGTTATGAGCAGAGCAAAACTAGAGCAAGATCCATTTGATATTGATGCATTATTTCGTAACATCGTAAATCAAGGCAATAATCTCATGTCGAAGCGCGTAATAGGCACAGAACTAAAGAATGAGAATAGGAGGGATTACACAAGAGAAGAATTCTTCCGCCTCCCTTTACTTTGGTATTTAGAAGCTGACCCTACAAAAAAGGTTTCGCTTATAAGCTTAAACAAAAGAGTAGTTTCTGACTCAGTTGGAATTGAAGCTTTAGCATTTGATAATCAAGTATATTTGTACCTATCATTTAATGGAATATTAAAATCAGAGCTTAAAGAGATTACAGATCTATGTCGAAGCATCCTTGCAAAACATAGAGATTTCTACGATAGAACTACCCCAAAAAATGACGAAATTAAACATCATGGAGATCTAGCTAAGGCAATTCAAATCAGACTAGAAACTGCAATATCATATTTAGAACCTCAAGTTATAGGTAAATTATGTAATGAGCCTATTGAGCAATCAACTAAGATTTTTGATCAATTATTAAAATTCCATTTCAGTGGTGAAATAGAATCAACAACTCAAAAATTATTAAGTAATATATATGATATTAATGATGGTAGCCGTCTTAATGAAATGTTAAAACATCATATAGCAAGTCAGAAAGGTTACCGCATATCAGATATAAAAGATGATGAAGTACAAACCTATATTGATAGAAGTCTTGCATTTTTAAATACTAACTCCGCAGGACAGGCAGCCTCAAGAGAGGCGGGAACCACACCGCTAGATCCTAGCCAGATCCACAATCCAGCTGCTCTACCTTCAGATGAAGAAGGTCTAAATACAGTATTTAGTGAGAATTTGGGCACAAAACAAGCTTCCACCTCTCAATCAAAATAATATAATTATTCTCCTTCTTTGGATATATGAAGAGTTTGGGTCGGAAAAGCAAAATCAGCTTTATTACTCGCCACTATATTAGCAACGTCTAAAAGTATTTTTTGTTTATCTTCATGAAATTGCTCCCAATCAACTGTTATCGTAAAACAATAGATACGAATATTAACTGAGAAATCTCCATATTGATGTAAGTTAACAATTACTGATTGAGCTTGATCAATTAAATCTGAACTCGATAGATTTGCTTTAAGATCTTCTACAATTTTCTCTACTTGTGCAATATCCTCATAACGAACACCTATCATCTCATCAAGTTTTCTATTAGTCATTCTACTTGAATTTACTACAACTATTGAACTAAATAAAGCATTTGGAATATAAACAGGTCTTTGATCAAAATTTCTAACCACCGTTAAACGCCAACCTATAGATTCAACAGACCCCAAAATATCTTTATCCGGAGAATGAATAGTATCTCCAACCTTAAAAGGTTTATCCATATATATCATTATAGCACCAAAGAAATTAGCTAATAAATCCTTAGCTGCAAAACCAATTGCTAAGCCACCAACTCCACCAAATGCTAATAATCCTGAAATATTAATACCAAATGACTGCATAAGGATTAGAACAGAAGTTATATAAACACTTGCTCTTAATAATTTGGTAATAATATTAATACTGTTAGCATCTAAACGACTATCGCGGCTTATTTCTTCATAATTTTTTATTAGCTTTAGAATAAAACTCATAGCAATAAACACTATTAGGATCACCCTAATTTCAGCTACTGCAGATAAAATTTTAAGATTTAGCCTTTCCCCAAGCAATTCTAAAATAAAGCTTATACCCACAATATAAATAAGTAACCTGATCGGCTGCTTAATGGAGATGAGAATGATATTGTCCCAGGACTTCTGATTTTGACTCGCCTTCTTATATAGTTTATCTATAAATCTAACGCAAAAAGCAGAAGATATTAATGTCAGAAAAATCGTAAGAAATACTTGTATGACCAACGAATTACTGACTAAATCAAAATTTAGATAATTAAGAACCTGATTCATAGATACCTCTAATTGGTTAATGTTTTCAAGACTGGACCAAGTATATTATTGAATATTAGAAGCCAATTTTAATGATATAATTTGATCAGGATTGCCGACTGT
>JABJMA010000062.1 GCA_018659605.1 Rickettsiales bacterium | reverse complement strand
TTCATACGAGAATCACCTTTCTGAATTTGGTCAATATATTCCATGCCCGAAATAACCTTGCCCCAAGCTGTGTATTGCCCATCCAAATGTGGTGCATCATCAAGCATAATAAAGAACTGACTATCAGCTGAGTTGACGTTCTGAGCTCTTGCCATTGAAACAACGCCTCTTTCATGCTTTACATCCGAAAACTCAGCTTTAATATTCTGACCACTACCACCTGTACCATCACCTTTTGGATCTCCAGTTTGAGCCATAAACCCATCAATAACCCTATGAAATTTAATACCATCATAGAATCCTGCATTAACTAATTCTTTAATTCTTTTTACATGGTTTGGAGCTACATTCTCAAACATTTGGATTTTTACATCACCAGATTTTAACTGCATAATTAAAATATTATCATCCGATATATCTGCTGCATTTGCTGTCATGACCACTCCTAAAATAATTAATATACTATAACAAATTTTTTTAAACATCTTGTAATACCTTTGGTATGTTAAATGAAATTCTCTCCTGTTTACCATGAATAGTTTTTAGCTCAACAATAAATTTGTCTTTCATATAATTTATTAAATTATCCATTAAAAACTCTGGGGCAGAAGCACCCGCCGTAACGCCAATTTTATATTTATTAGTAAAATCTACTTTGTCTAAATCTGAAATATTCTCAATCAAATAAGAAGGGAGATTGTTTTTTGTCCCAATATCACGAAGTCGGTTTGAATTAGAGCTATTACTAGCACCAATAACTAATAATAGGTCAATATTATTGATTAGGCTTTTAACAGCATCCTGACGATTTTGCGTAGCATAGCAGATATCCTGTGATGAGGGACCCTGGATATTAGGGTACCTCGCTGCCAATGCATCAATAATATCAGCCGTATCATCTATTGATAATGTTGTCTGTGTTACAAAAAACAAATTATCAGAGTCTCTAACTGCTAAATGTTGTACATCTTCAACTGATTCAACCAAATAAACATCTTGCTTAGCTCTTCCACTTGTCCCCTCAACTTCTGGATGCCCTTTATGTCCTATAAGTATGATTTCAGATTTGAGACTGTCATATTTCTCAACTTGTTTATGAACTTTCTTAACCAATGGACAGGTTGCATCGATAACGCTCAGATCTCTTACTGTAGCGTCTTGTTCAACCTGATCAGAAACTCCATGGGCACTGAAAATTGTATGAGAGCCCTCAGGTATTTCCGAAATATCAGAAACAAAAATTGCCCCTTTTTTCCTCAGAGCCTCAACTACATGTTTATTATGAACAATCTCATGACGCACATAAATTGGTCCGCCATATTTTCTTAGAGATCTCTCAACAATTTCTATCGCTCTATCAACTCCGGCACAAAAGCCTCTAGGTGTTGCTAGATATAGCTCAATATTTCTCATCATATTTTAATAATTCTATTTTATTTACCAGGTTTTCTTACTATATTAACTTGCTTAGATCTAGCAACTGCAAGCTCTCCAGCTTTTACTTCTTTAGTAATAACAGATCCAGCACCAACTAAAGAACCTTGTCTTAAGGTAACTGGAGCAATTAATGCAGTATTTGACCCTATAAAAACATCATCCTCTATTATAGTTTGATGTTTATTTTGACCATCATAATTACAAGTTATTGTACCAGCACCTATATTGACATTCTGCCCTAACACACTATCTCCAATATAACTTAAATGAGCCGCTTTAGAGCTTTCACCTAAACTCGATTTTTTGATTTCTACAAAATTACCAACTCTACAGTTAGAACCAATTGTGACATCACCACGCAAATGTGCAAAAGGCCCAATCTTACTATTTTCTCCTATAATGCAATCCTCCAAATATGAGAAAGCCTTAATATGAGTACCAGACTTAATAACAACATTCTTACCAATATAGCAATTTGGCTCAATCATAACACCAGAATCAATCTGGCAGTCTGCACTGAAATAACTGCTTTCGCCTTTAATGACTTTGACGGATGATAATAATAATTCCGATATTTTGTTAATCTGATAAACTTCTTCGGCAAAAGCCAGCTCTAAAGGATCATTAATCCCCAAGACTTCATTATAATCAGCTATTACATAACCAACCTTCTTACCTTGCTTATTTAGCAATGCAACAACATCAGTTAGGTAATACTCCCCTTTTTTATTATTATTACCGACCTTATTAATGACTGATTTTAAGCTATCAGTCTTAAATGCCATGATACCAGAATTACATAAACTATAATCATCATTCTTATTTCCTAATTCAATAGCCTCAGTTATTTTGGTCAATTTGTCATTTTGAGTAATTAATTTACCATATTGATTTTCTTCGTCATAATCAAAGCCCACAACTGCAGCACTGTAACCATCATGGATTTTAGCAACTAAATCATCAATTATAGTGTCCGAAACAAATGGCGTGTCGCCATATAAAACTATGGTTAAATCACTTCTAATAGCAGCTGAATTCATAGCAACCCTAACGGCATCTGCCGTTCCAAGCTGCTGCTCCTGCTGATGAATCTGCATGTTAAGATTCTTAGAAATAAGGAAATCTTCAATCTGATTATTACTCTTAGATGTGACGCAATGAATGTTTGAGTTATATTTACCCAACATATGCAATATATGCTCAATCAAGCTCCTACCTGCTACTTCATGCAAGACTTTGGATTTGTCGCTTTGCATCCTGCTACCTTTACCAGCAGCAAGAATAATAAAAGAAATTTTAGACATTTAAATAAAATTTAAGTTTTAGATTAATTGAAGTAAAAGTTCCATCAAGGATAAAAGAAATTATCCATATATGCAATAATACTTATCGTTATAATTATTTAAAATAATAAAAAATTATATAGTTTCTAATAAGTAATAATTCTCTTCAGTATAGAGAGCTCATAAGCTGAGGCCATTTTTATATTTTTTTATTATTAATTTTTAGATATTTTTTATAAATTTGTTCTTGTTTTTTTAATTAATTCATCAAAAAATCAGTATAGAATTTATACAAGATATCCAAAATGCAAATAGCACTTTTTATTCTACTTATTATTTCTTCTGGAGCTGCCGGAATCTTTGCCCTTTCCCTTCGCAAGTACCAAAACAAGATTTTTGAGCAAACTGTAACAAACAAAAAGAAGCTTGATGAGAGCGATGTTATTGTGGCCCTTAAGGATCAAGAGTTAGATAATTCTAAAACTGAAATAGAACACCTTACCGCTCAAATCACTGAACATAACAACAATTTACAAACTGAAATTACTAACGCCTTTAATAAAGGATTCAAAGCATCTGAGAGCTCAACCACTGAGATAAAAACAAAGCTAGCTGACAAATCGGCTCAACTCAAAATCTTGAGAGCAAAAATACAGCATCTTTCTGAGCATGCAGAAGTTTCAAAGGAATCTGACAAAGTTCGCAGTAAAATGACTCACTTTCTTGATGAGCTAAATGAAACAACTGGTCATTGCCTACAAGGTAATCTATTAAGGCAGCAAGATATTGCCCATAATAACAACATCACGCTTATCCCAAATAAAATCGATAAAAGCTACTATCTAACCTTCGATTACATCTTAGCCAATAGTCAACTTGTTGAAAATGAAGATTATCTAATAGATAAATTAACTACCGAAAATAATGTTGAGAAATGTCATTACACAGTATTTATTATCTCGAGCGAGACGGTCATTCTTGTTGATAATAAATTAGCTGTCTTTTTTGAAGAAAATACTAATGCTCTTACCTCTAGTGATCCAAAAATTATTACACAAATTAACGATATAATTGAAGAAAGAATCAATTTCCTTAGCAATACTGAGCTGCAAAACAATATCAAAGATATTGTAACAAACCTTGATAGTGTCCAAGAGGTTAAGAATCTTATTGCTGCTATTTATGTCCCAAGCGAGATTATCTTTAATGATTTGCTCAAATCAGACTTTGATTTTTTCCGAAAAATTAATAAGGCAAAAATCAAACCTTTAGTCCCAGCTAGTATTGTTTCTATTATTAAATCTGCAGAATCCTCATTTTTACTCGAGGATGCATTAGTGAATTATAAAATAGTAGAAGATATTGTCCATGACATGGAAAAAATAATATCATCTATGCCTTCTCCGCCTTCGAAGAAGAAAATGACCAAGAGTAAAAAATTAGCAGCTAAGAAAAAGGCAGCTTTAAAATCCTCTTCCAAAGACCAGGATGACATAATGACTAACGTGACACAGGCGCCAGTTATGGCTACTGATACAAATGTTTCAGATGATACTTCAGATTTAGATTTGGATTTTTCAGATGATAGCGGAGATGAACAAGAGACACTAGATATAGCGACTGATTCAGATTTGGATTTTGCGGATGATAGCGTAGCTGAGGTAAAGGCTCCTAATGAGCCAGAGACACCCGCTATAGCTACTGATGCAGATGCTTCAGATGATGCTCTAGATTTAGATTTGGATTTTGCGGATGATAGCGTAGCTGAGGTAAAGGCTCCTAATGAGCCAGAGACACCCGCTATAGCTACTGATGCAGATGCTTCAGATGATGC
>JABJMA010000061.1 GCA_018659605.1 Rickettsiales bacterium | reverse complement strand
TTACTCAAAGAGAGAATAAAGGTATTAGATGAGTGTAATGATGAAATTTGGTTGGATAGAATAGAATGGCAAATATCAGAATTAGCTAGTCAGATTGCATATGCCAGGTTTGAAATTATTGGTTATTTGAATGAGATTATAGATCAGTGCGATAAATCATTCCCTAAAGGTAAAATTATTATTAAATCAGAGATTGAAGAATTGATTACACAGGATTTAAAGCCTAATAAGCTAGAGGAGTTTATAAGAAGTCGTTATCATGATAAACGCTCTCTCGATAGAATGCGTAAAACAACAAGCTTTGGTATCCAAAAATTTGATTTTGATTGTTATTTAAGCGAAAAGAAGCTTTCTGCTAAATATTGTTCTACAGGAGAACAGAAATCTATGCTAGTAATGATCAATCTTGCATATGCAATATTAAATCAGAAATTACTAAGTAAAAAACCAATTTTATTGTTAGATGAATTTGTTAGTCATATTGATAAAGGGAATATATCTGAATTAATAAAGGAGTTGATATCTAATTCCTCACAGACCTTTATTACCACAACTGACAAATCTAGTTTTGAAACAAATGAGCATCAGGATTTCCATTATATTGACTTAGGCAAGAAGTAAAGTTTTTGAGGAGCCTAGTTTCCTGTACGTCATTTAATAAGAAAGATATCTCTTATACACAGGTAAGCATACTGTTCTATCCCTACGGCTTTTGTGTTTCTAGAAAATAATTAAAATTTGCTGAAGTGATTGGGCCTTTAAAATGTGCTATCACTTTATTATCCTTATCAATAACTAATGACATTGGAATATATCTAATGTTTAGCAATTGAGACATGTATATATTATTATCTATTTGCATTACATGTTTATAAGGGTTTTGATTCTCAAATAAATATTTATCTAATTCATATTTATTATCCTTCCATGCAAATCCATAGATAGGTATATTAAGGTTGTTATTTATAGCATTGATCAAACTATGTTCATGTAAACAACTTGGGCACCAAGAAGCAAAGAAATTTATAACTTTGATATCCGACTCATCATTTAATAATGTTTCTGATGAAACATATCTACCTTCTAAATCTCTTAAACTGAAATCTGGAAATATTGTGCCAATTAATGGACTATTGAAAATATCTTTATTTTTTTTCAAGCTATAGGAGTTACTCAACATTATTAAAATCACTAATAATGATAGTAAGATAATAATATCTAAATATTTACTCCTAAACATATAGGTTTTTTCTAAAAATCTATTGTTATAATAAGCTTATTAATTGTGCTTTAGTTTCTGCAAGAAATTCACTTGTAGTTAGAAACTTTGGTGAATTATAATCAATTAATAATGCTATATCCTTTGTATAGGAGCCAGATTCTACAGTTTTAATTATTGCTTCTTCAAGTTTTTGGCAGAAATTAGCTAACTCATTATTATTATCTAATTTGGCTCTATGAGCAAGTCCCCTACTCCAAGCATAAATGGAGGCTATTGGATTTGTAGAAGTTTCTTCACCTTTTTGATATGCCCTAAAATGTCTAGTAACTGTTCCATGTGCAGCTTCAGATTCAACAATATTACCATCTGGACTAACTAGAACTGAGCTCATTAACCCAAGTGAACCAAAGCCTTGAGCAAGTGAATCTGATTGTACATCTCCATCGTAATTCTTACATGCCCAGACAAATTTACCTTCAGTTTTAAGAACAAATGCAACCATATCATCAATAAGCCTATGTTCATAAGTAATCCCAAGCGCTTCAAATTTAGTTTTAAACTCCTGATCAAAAATATCGGCGAAAATATCGACGAATTCTTGGTCATAAATCTTTAGAATTGTATTTTTAGTTGATAAATAAAGAGGCCATTGTTTAGCAAGAGCCATATTAAAACAACTTCTAGCAAATCCACTAATTGAGTTTTTAGTATTAAACATGGCTAAAGCAATGGAGTCATCTGAGAATTCTGCAATATCATATAGGCTTTCTTTGCCAGAATCTGTGACATATCTAAATTGTAATTTACCAGCTTCTTGGAATTTAACCTCTGTAGCTTTATATTGGTCACCAAAAGCATGTCTACCAATACATATTGGATATTTCCAATTATTAACAATCCTAGGGACATTACCTATTATTATAGGTTCTCTAAAAATAGTACCACCAATAATTGATCTTATAGTTGCATTAGGTGATTTATATATATCCTTAAGATTAAACTCTATTTTTCTTTGTTGGTTTGCTGTAATAGTTGCACATTTAATAGCTACTTTTATATCTTTTGTAGCTTCAGCAGAATCAATAGTAATTTGATCATTTGTTTTATCTCGGCTTGTAATTGAAAGATCATAATATTTTATATCAATATCAAGAAATGGCAGGATTAAATCTTCTTTAATCCATTGCCACATAACTCTGGCCATTTCATCACCATCCATCTCCACAATTGGATTACCCACCTTTATCTTTTGCATTTTTCTAGAATTAATGATTAAATAGCTTCTCTAAATAGTCTGAAATATGATTAAAGACCATATCTCTATGTTTGTGAGTTATAATAACATGCTTATCAAAATCAAGCATTAACAGATCCTTCTTAAGAGACTTTGTTTTGTTATAAATAAGCTTTCCACTTTTTGGATTAACCACAGGGTCTTTATCTCCTTGGATGATTAATATTGGTGATACAACATTATCCAAAAGATCTTCACATTCTTCCATTAATTGTGATAATTCATAGACCCCTTTTAAATAATTCTTTGCATAGTTAATATGCGGGTTCTCAGGTGTGTCTATAATAAATTCCTTTTTACCTTTTTCAGTTTCAAATTTATCTAATAATTCATTCCAGAAATGAACAGTAGGAACTAAATTAACCTTTATATCATTAAGACGTAATGCAGAATTAATTGAAATTATAGCAGAGATACGAACACCCTTATCACTAGCCAATTTTAACGCTAGTAAGCCACCTGTTGAAAAGCCTGCAGCAACTACTTTACTACATTTTTGTTTTAAAATTAAATATCCATTATAATAGGATTCATACCAATCTTCCCAACTCGTATATTTTAGATTTTCTGGAGACGTACCATGCCCTTTAAGGCGAGGCACATAAATATGATAGCCCTGACCATTTAAATGATTGGCTAATGAACGCATTTCTTCTGGGGATGCCTTATAGCCATGTGATAGAATTATGCCAATATCATTAGTTCCTTTTAGATAATAGGGCTTACCATTCTCACAATCTTTAGAATATTCACTATCAAAAAATTTCTCATAATCTGCGAAATATTTCTTTTGATCTGAAATGCAAAGAATATTAAAAGCTTTTTCAGAAATTTTATCCGGAGATAAGTTGCAATTTTCAGAAAATATTTTGCTAACATTTTTAAATCTAGATAATTCATTCATAAGGATACGTAAAGTATTACTTATCCTTAATTTATGAAAGCTTACATCACGATCAATAATATCATGATTTAGATAATAAATATCGTTCTTGATATTTATTAAGCCTTGATTCAAGGCTAGTTCTGTAACAGAATCAAGAAAATGATTATTATCCTCAAAAAATATTTTATTAAGTTCTCCATCAATAGAATTATGGAGGGGGTGAACATTCTTCTTTCTAATTTCCCGTGCAATTACATAAATTAGATTTTTTAGCTGGGGCTTTGTTAATAAT
Source organism: Rickettsiales bacterium (assembly GCA_018659605.1). Lineage (GTDB taxonomy): Bacteria > Pseudomonadota > Alphaproteobacteria > Rickettsiales > JABIRX01 > JADHOX01. Next base: position 18,475 of record JABJMA010000061.1, on the reverse strand, counting down.
TTTCCTTCGTAATGATCTAATATTCCGGCAAAAATATGATCAATATTAATATATGTGTTATTATATATCTCACGCATGAAGTAGTTTGTTAGCCTATATCTAAAGTATTTTATAACAATATCCTTTTTGGCTTCATTTGTAAGTAATGGAATTTTATAAAATAACTGCCTATGACCTTTTATATACTCATAAACATTTATAGGTTTAGAAAAATGTAGAGTAATTTCAGAATTAAATATTAGGTTTCCTTCGATTTCTAACTCTTCTAAAACTCTATCTGGTAGTTTATTAAGAAATTTCTTTGATAGGCGTAAAATAGGGTTATTACCAGGCCTAATAGGAAAATAGTTAATTGAAATAGGAACTATATATAGAGGTTTAGGTGTTATAATCTCATGATCCTCAAATAAATATTTCTTACGTAATTCATTTATTAATTCAACATTACCTAATCTTTGAGCATTTATAAAATCCTTTTTTAATAGTTCATTTTTAATTGCCAATACAGCTGATCCAGTTTTTACAGTGGATGTTTGACCATCTAATTGAAAGGTAAATTTCTTTTTACTGGTAATATGCTTATTTTTGATCATCCGACCTTCGGGATATATCAGCCAGTCATAACGCCCAGTTAATAAATCACCTGTTATTATTTCATTTTTATTTTTGTTACTTGTTGCAACGGTACCCATTGAAGTAAGATATTTTCCTAGACCACCGACAAAAAGTTTTGGACTAGCTAAAGTTCTGACCCTCCTATTACTGTTCTTATAGATCATATATGGTAAAATAAATGTCTCTGAACGTGTAAAATGATTAGCTACAAATAACACTGGACCATCTGGAATATTATGTAGGCCTTCAACTTTTAGCTTAGAGTTGATTATTTTCTCTAATATGTTGATTACTATACCTGTAGATTTGAATATAAAGCCTGGCACGATATTTCTTTTACCTTTTAGATAGTTGGGTTTTTCATCTTATTGGAAAGATAATCTTTTATTTCAAATGCATCAACTTCTGATAGATCATCTATTAATTTAGATAAATCCTGTAATTGTTTGCCTTCATCTTTTGAAATAATATGGTTTTTAACCATTTGAGAAATAGTAGATGACTCCCCTATCTTACGCTTATAGTTACTAACCTTCTTCTTAGCGTCAACTAGCTTATTTGCTAAGGCAAATGCATTATCAAGTTTAGCCATAGTTTCAGTGCCTTCACCCGGATAAACCAGATTAGTTAGACGTTTTCTTCTATCGTCATTCTGCATTAAAGAATTTGCAATTTTGCTTTTTAATTTATCAGATGGTTGATGTGATAAAGGATTAATTCGAGCATAAAAACTAACCAGATATCTTAAGATTATACCGACCGGTCCAGAGCCAAAGTTTCTAAAGATTCCTTGAAAGCTATCATCAATCTCACTGAAACAGGTTTTTAATGAATATGATAAATATATTTTATCTTCATTTGGCCTGCCATTTGCTTCATATCTTCTTATTAAAGCTATAGCAAAGAATATATTTGATAAGACATCGCCAAACCTAGCACTTAGCATTTCCTTTCTTTTCATATTGCCACCAAATCTAGCTAATGCAAGATCAGAAAAGAAAGCAAAGCTACTAGATGCCCATAATATTTTCCTTTTAGAGCTAGCGACTAATCCAAAGCTAAGTGGCGAAGATAAGTGACCTCTTGTTATACTAAGAAGTATGGATCTTGTTTTGTTTCTTGCAAAATGCTTTATATGCTTAAACACAATATAATCAAATTTTGCAAAATCTCTATTTTTAATAGCTAGGATCTCGTCATAGGAATATTTATGACATCTAATAGCTCCTTGGCCAAAAATGATTAAGCTACGTGTCATAATATTAGCTCCTTCAACAGTAATACCGATTGGAACACCGGCATAAGGCGAAGCTAATAAGTTTCTAGGACCTCTACATATTGCACTTCCTGCAAGTATATCCATACCATCATTAATAATTTTTCTAAAGTTCTCTGTAAAATGATATTTAGCAATTGCGTTAATTACTGATGGTTTATTGCCATTATCAATGCTACTAGCTATGAAAATTCTAGCAGATTCAAGCATATAGGTTTTTGCTGCAATTGATGCCATAACTTCCTGAACACCTTCAAATTTTCCAATAGGAATACCAAATTGCTCTCTGATTAAAGAGTAATTACCAACAACTTTACTAACTAATTGAGCACCACCAAGGCTTGTTGCTGGTAGAGATATACCACGGCCTATTGCTAAGCATTCCATGAGCATTTTCCAGCCATTACCATAACCATCAATACCCCCAATAATATCATCTGGGGTGATTATAACATTTGTACCATTAATAGGTGAGTTTATAAATGGAACATTTAACGGATCGTGCCTACGTTCAATTCTTAGGCCTTCAAGTTTACGCTTTAGTAATGCTAGTGTAATTATAGGCTTAGTTCCTTTGCCTAAAAGGTTCTTTGGATCTTTTAAGTAAAATGCTAGCCCAATAACAGTTGCGACATCACCAAGGGTAATATAACGCTTTTTGAAGTTTAATTTTATTTTGATAGTATCATCAGCTTTATCTTTAAATACTTCACCATGGGCTTCAATTGATGTAGCATCAGAGCCTGCCTTTGGTTCAGTTAGGCCAAAACATGGAATTTCCTTACCATTGGCTAATCTTGGCAAATAATATTCCTTTTGTTTATCTGTACCATATCTCATGATTAATTCAGCAGGGCCTAAAGAATTTGGCACCATTACAGTTATAGCAAGTGTTTGCGAACGGGTTGCTAATTTTGCAATAATTGATGATTGACCGAGTGCGCTAAATCCAAGCCCGCCATATTTTTTTGGAATAATCATGCCAAAAAATTTTTCCTTCTTAAGAAATTGCCAAACAGCTTTAGGAAGATCACGTTCAGTAGTTACTTTCCAATCATCTGTAATTTTACATAATTGATTAACTTGATTATCAATAAAAGATTGCTCAGCTCTTGAGAGCTTATTAAAAGGTTCGCTAAAAACTTTCTTTAAATTAGGTTTTCCAGAAAATATTTCTTCATCAATCCAACTATTCCCTGAGCGTAATGCAGTTTTCTCTGTTTCTGAAATCCTTGGAACCATATTAAGATATTTCATTGCAGACAAAAGAGGACTTGTTAGAAAAACTCTTCTAACTGGTCTAATAATAAAGAATAAATTAGCTAATATATAAATAAGGTTAGTTAGGTCATCTGGAGAAAAATATTGTAGGAAGATGAAACCAATAACACTATAAAGCCAAAAGTAAGCTCCATGATAAAGTAGAAAAACAAGTGAGATTGTAGCTATCATTATGAAATAACATAATGGTAGAGTATAAAATAATCTAATTAAATCCTGCATAAGATAGTAAAAAAAATTCTAGTTATAGTTGCCAAGTTTTTTTCTAATTCTCAATATCTTTATTGAAAATCTTGTATTTATTATAGAGTCTATAAGGTTTTTAACATAAACATCTATTTTCATTTTTTATAAAATGTCTGATTATTACTAGCCATTTCTATAAGTAATTTTGTAGGTTTATATCTAGCTGAAACATCACGAGTAAAATTCTCTAATTCTCTAACAATATTTGCAATTCCTCTATTATCAGCATATCTTAGCAGCCCTCCTCTAAAGGCTGGGAAACCAGTCCCCATAATCATAGCCATATCTAAATGCTCTACTTTAGCAACAATTTTTTCTTCGATACATTTTGCTGCTTCATTAATCATTATTAAGATTAACCGATCTATTATGATTTGTTTAGAGAAGTTTTTAGCACTATGGCAAGCTTGTCTTATTTTATCATTACTTATTAGATTTTTAGATTTGTATAAATAAAAACCTTCGCCGGATTTCTTCCCAAGTAATTTAAAATCTTTATATATTTTAATAATTAATGGTGAAACTTTCATCCTTTCTCCGAAATGATCCTCTAAAATCTTTGCAACTTTATATCCAACATCAATACCGACATTATCAGCCAGGGTTAGTGGTCCCATAGGCATACCAAAATCTTTGATTATTTCATCTATTCGTTCAATATTACTTGTTTCATCAAGTAAATATGCAGCCTCATTTAAATAAGGTAGTAAGATTCTATTCACAAGAAATCCTGGAGAGTCCTTCACTAATATTGGCGTTTTTCCTGTTTTATAACTTAACTCAATTATGGCTTTAGTTACAGCCTTATCGGTTTTACTATGAGGTATTACTTCTATTAATGGCATTCTATTTACAGGATTAAAAAAGTGCATACCAACAAATCTTTTGGGTATCTTAAATGCCTTTGACATCTCAGTTATAGATAATGCAGATGTATTACTAGCTACTATTGTATTGTCATTTATATGCTTTTCTAATTCAGTAAAACTATTCTTCTTAATATCTATATCTTCAATAATAGCTTCGATAATGAGATCAATGTTATCAAAACCTTTATAATCTAGCGAGTATGTAACAAGATCCTTTTTTAGAGAAATCTCTCTATCGTTATATTTTCTAATTTTACGTAATTGCCGATAAATTGTATCAACTTGTTTATATCCAAGTGCTACAGCTTTAAGGCTTAAATCCTTTATTCTCACAGGGATGTCACATTTGCTCAATAACCAGGCAATACCACCACCCATAATACCAGCACCTAATGTTGCAGCTTGTGTTATTTCTATTGGATTTTGGACAGTTGATATTGCATTATCTTTTTTTAGGGCTTCATTTGCATAATATATACCAATTAAATTTTTTGATATATCGGTGACAACAAGCTCAGAAAATGCTTTAAGCTCAATTTTTAGACCATTGTTAAGATTAGATCTATAGGATTGTTCAATAACTTCTAATGCTTTTAATGGTGCAGGATAATGACCGGATGTTTTTTGCATAACATTTTTACGAGCATTCCTATAAATTAAAGCATCTATAATAGGCATTTTGTCGATTAATTTCTTTTTTCTTCTTTTTTGTATTTTTGCAGCCTTATGAGGACTTCTAATAAGCTTTATAAATTCGTTAATTTTCTCTTTTTTATATTCAGCTGGAAAATAACTATCAATAAGCCCTATTTTATAAGCTTTTTTATAATTAATTACCTTTCCAGAAAGAATCAGTGGTAAACTATCGATAAGGCCAATTAACCTAGGTAATCTTTGAGTACCACCAAAACCCGGTATAACACCAAGACTTACCTCAGGTAGAGCTATTTTTATATTGTTAGATTTGCTAGAGATTCTGTAATCAAAACATAATGCCAGTTCAGTACCTCCTCCCATAGTAGTACCATTAATATAGCAAATTGTATTACATCTTAATTTAGAGATTGATGATAAAATTCTTTGACCCTCACTTACTTTATCTATTGCATCCTTTTCTGTATTAAGGCTTTCAATTTCACTAATATCAGCCCCGGCAATAAAGTTATTAGCTTTAGCACTTTCAAAAATGAGCGTTTTAATTTTATTATTTTGTGAAATCTGTTTAATAATTGTATCTAATTCTAATAAAATATCTGAACGTAAAATATTAACTTTTGAATCTGCCAGATCAAAAGTTAGATAGGCAATACCCTCATCATCAATATCTAGAATAAAAGATGTTTTGTTTTTATTGTTCATTATTCTGCCTCTAAATAAACTGATCCACCTTGCCCACCACCAATACATAGGCTAGCAAGACTTTTCGATTTTTCTTTTCGTTTCATTTGGTATAATAAGTGAAGAATTATTCTCATTCCAGTAACACCAACTGGATGACCAACTGCTATAGCCCCACCATTTATATTTAATTTATCTAAGTCAATTTCACCTATCTTGCTATTAAGATTAAAATGATCCTTAGCATATTTTTTACTATCAAAAGCTGCAACGCAGCCAAGAACCTGAGCAGAAAATGCTTCATTTATCTCAATAAAATCAAAATCCTTAAGGCTTATTTTGTTTCTAACTAATAATTTCTGAGTTGCATGAACTGGTCCAATTCCCATGCGTTTTGGATCACAGCCAGAATAAACATAATCCGTAATATAGCCAAGAGGCTTAAGTTTATTTTTCTTTGCATAGGATTCTGAAGCTAAAAATACTGCTGCAGCTCCATCTGTAATCTGTGAAGAGTTACCAGCGGTTACTGTACCATTAATACGGTCAAAATATGGTTTTAACTTAGTGAGGTCTTTCATATTCTGGCCTGGCCTAATACCTTCATCAGCTTCAAGATATTTCTCATTCTTGGCATCATAGATAATTGGAAATATCTCGTCAGAAAACTCATTGTTATCAACTGCCTTACTGGCTTTTAAATGACTGTTTAAGGCAAATTCATCCTGCATTAATCTGGTAATACCAAAATCTCTTGCAAGTAATTCAGCAGTATCGCCCATTATCATACCATTCGTTGGATCTGTTAAGCCATGCTTAAGACCAATTTCAGGCTTTAGCATATTGAAACGAAATTTCATTATAGCATGAAACTTTGCTTTATTAGAACGGGCGCGCATAAGGTTTTCTAAAAATGCTTTATATTCCTTATTGTAAAAGAAAGGTATATTAGACATTGATTCAGTAGCAACAGCAGCAATAACTTGATTATTGCCTGATAATATTCTGGCAATAGATGAAGTAATAGCTTCAAAACCAGATGCACAATTCCTATGTACAGTAAATGCCGGTACTGATTCCTTAATTCCAGCTCTTAAAGATATAACGCGGGCAATATTCATTGACTCCGCTGGCTGAGCTACATTGCCAGCAATTACTTCTTCAATTAAGTCCTGATATTGAGGACTTCTGGTTAGTAATTCTCTTAAAATTACACTGCCTAAATCCTCTGGTGCATAATCTTTAAATGCACCATTCATTTTACCCAATGGAGTTCTAATACCTTCTAATACTGCAATACGCTCTTTCATTTTTGTCCTTTTCTTATTTATATAATCCTAATATTGGCTTTTTGTAAAAGTCTAATATCATATGTCTTCGAATCTTCATCGACGGTGTTAATTGATTATTATCAACTGATGGTAAATTTTTTGAAATTATAAATTTCTGTATTTTTTCCCATTGGTTTAAATCCTTGTTAATTGCATCAATTTCTTTTGCTACAATTTGGTTATATTTTTTTAGTTTGATTTTTCGCGTTCTAAGAGCGGTAATGTCAGGGAATATAATAGCAGAAACAAATTTAAAACCATCTGCAACAACCATAGCCATTTCAACATGAGGAATAGTTTTTAATTTCGCCTCAATATTAATGGGTGATACATATTTACCATTTGAGGTTTTCATTAATTCTTTTTTTCGTCCATTTATAAATAAATAACCTTCTTCATCGAGATATCCTAGGTCACCAGTTCTGAGCCAGCCATCTTGGATAATATTATTAGTTTCGGATTTGTTCTTATAATATCCTTGCATTATATTAGGCCCTTTTACTAAGATTTCTCCATCAGATTCTATTTTTACATTAACTGATGCTAATGTTTTACCCGATGATGCAAATTTTGTTGCCTTTGGATGATTAACTGAAATCACAGGAGAAGTTTCAGTTAATCCATAACCTTGATATAGAGGAAGTCCAATATTGAAGAAAAAACGATTTATATCTGCTGATAGTGGTGCACCGCCGGTGATCATAATTCGAATATTTCCACCTAAAAGGTTTTTTATTTTACTAAATAAAATCTTGTTAAATAATTCCCATAAAGGGTTATTTTTTGACCAGTTTGTAGGAGCTTTAAGTGCGTATCTAAAGGCTATATGAGCAATTGATTTTTTGATAAAGTTTGAGGATGATATTTTTTCTTTGATATTAAGAAATATTTTTTCAAGTAATCTAGGTACTGTTGTTACAATTGTAGGCTTTAACTCAGTTAGAAGGTTTTGTACATTTGAAATATCATCAGCAAAATAAACTTTTACATTTTTCGATAGATATAACAACATGACCATTCTCTCGAAGATATGTGACAATGGTAAAAATGATAAAGCTATATCATTATTATCTAATGGAAATAATTTTCCTGTGGCCTTGATTTGAGAGATTAGGTTGCGATGCGTAAGGCAAACACCCTTAGGAAATCCAGTGCTTCCTGAGGTATATATTATGGTTGCCACATCATCTGGGTTAATAACTTTTTTAAAGCTATCAATTGATAAGTTACTATTTTCTGGATTATCTAAAATCCTGCTTAAATAGACAAGTTTTTGGTTCCTGACTTTAAGACTATGAATGATAATTTCATCAAAGTTTTTGATAAAACTTTTAATTTCTTGCCAATTGTCACTACCATCAACAAAAGCAAATTTTACACCACTATTTTCAATTTGAAATTTTAAATTCTCATGGGATATATTGGTGAACATTGGAACTGAAATAGCCCCATTTAATTGAATTGCAAAATCATATATTAACCAATATGGAGATGATTTAGCAAAAATTGCGACTTTGGTTTTATGGGTTACCCCTATTGATCTAAGGTGTTTTGCAACTGCTAATGTTTTTTTGACAAACTCTTTAGTGGAAATATGGCGCCACTGATCAAGATTAATATAATTAAGGCAGAAATCTGATTTATGTATTTTTGAAATATATTTAAATAAGTCAACAAGCGTTTCAGCTTCAGAAAATTTTGTTACCATTCCTTTATTAACAAATTACAAATTATAATAGTCCATTCATGAATATAATTGTCAAGAATTGAAAGTTGGATCTGATGCAATCCAAATTAATTATGAGAATCCATTCTAAACAAACTATTAACTATTTATATTATATAACATTTTTTTACTATTTTTAATAGTATTTTTTATTTTAGATATAATGAATAGAAATCACTAATATCTTGACTCTGCTTATAAATATGACATTTTTCTAACAAATTTTATTATTTATATATGTCTTTAACCTGTGGAATAGTCGGTTTACCAAATGTGGGTAAATCAACATTGTTTAATGCTTTAACAGCAACACAAAAAGCTGAAGCTGCAAATTTTCCTTTCTGTACTATTGAGCCAAATATTGGCAGAGTATCAATGCCGGATTCAAGGTTAGATAAGTTAGCTAAAATGGCTAAAACAAAAAATGAAATACCGGCATTTTTGGAATTTGTTGATATCGCCGGTCTGGTTGAAGGTGCTTCAAAAGGAGAGGGATTAGGGAATAAATTTCTTGGTAATATCAAAGCTACAGATTGTATAATTCAGGTCATTAGATGTTTTGAAGACCCTGATGTTACGCATGTGTCTGGTAATATTGATAGTATGAGAGATTTAGAGATAATAGAAACTGAGTTAATGCTTGCAGATTTAGAATCAGTACAGAAGCGTATGTATAATCTAGAAAAAAAACTGAGAGCGAATGATAGCCAAGCTAAGATAGAAATGGATTTGTTAAAACAAGTTAATGAACTACTTGAAGCTGGAAAGCCAGCACGTATTGTTTCTGGTTTATCTGAAGATGAAGAAAAAGTTTTTAAAACTTCACAATTCTTAACTAGTAAGAAAGTTTTGTATGTATGTAATGTAGCGGAAGATGAAATTTGCGAAGGTAATGAACAATCTGCTAGAATAGTTGCTTATGCAAAAGAGAATGGTGCTGAGTCAGTTCTGATATCGGCAAAAATTGAAGAAGAAATTGCTCTATTAGAAACAAATGAAGAGAAGCAAGAGTTTCTGGAAACTTTAGGTTTGTCTGAATCAGGTCTAGATAGGATTGTAAAAGCAAGTTATCATCTCTTGAATTTAATTACCTATTTTACCGTTGGTGAAAAAGAAACAAGAGCCTGGACAATTAAAAATGGATATACGGCGCGTCAGTCAGCAGGAGTTATTCATACAGATTTTGAAAGAGGTTTTATTTCTGCAGATACTATATATTACCAAGACTTGTTAGATTTAGGTGGTGAGAAAAATGCTAAAGAAGCCGGAAAAATAAGGCAGGAAGGTCGTGACTATATTACCATCGATGGCGATGTATTCCATTTTAAATTTAACGTTTAATACTTATAAATCTATGGGCGTGATCCTTCACATAACGTAAGGGTGTGGAAACAATAGAGATAATAAATTTGTATAGTAATTGGTTACCCAATTCATAAATATATGTAATATGAATTATAATCTTTGAATGTCGCCATTATTAGGTTTTGAGCTTCCGATTCCTTGGTTAGGATTATTGTTTTCTGCCCCTTGGGTCACTTCTTGTTGCTTAATAGTTGTAGCTGATACGTCTGCTATAGCGGATTTGCCGACACGAACGCCGGCTGAGTATAATTCTTCACCGGGAACGCTGGCCTCTTGCAATACTGTTGGCTCTAATTTTGCATCATTCATTCCAGTAAAGCTCTTAAGAGCTTTACTGTTTTTTTCTTCGACAGGAACTTCTTCCTTATTACTGCCAAATAAACTCATAATAGCATATTAAATTATTAATTTATTAAGCTACTACTCTAACTTTACTTCGCAAGTTCTTTGCAGCAGTAACCATTTTTATTAATGCAGATTTAACTTCAGGCCAACCTCTTGTTTTTAAACCACAATCAGGATTTACCCATAATTGCTCAGGCTTTAATACATTTAACGCTTTTTTAAGCAAATCTTCCATCTCGGCAACATCTGGTACTCTTGGCGAGTGAATATCGTAAACACCAGGTCCAATATCGTTAGGATAGTTAAAGTCAGTAAATGCATCTAATAGTTCCATATCAGATCTTGATGTTTCAATTGAGATAACATCAGCATCTAATGCTGCAATAGAGCTCATAATATCGTTAAACTCAGAATAACACATATGAGTATGGATTTGTGTAGAGTTTGCAGCTGAGCAAGCAGATAATTTAAATGCAGATACTGCCCATTTTAAATATTCATCCCAATCAGCACGCCTAAGAGGTAAGCCCTCTCTTATTGCTGGCTCATCAATTTGAATAATCTTAATTCCAGCATCTTCAAGGTCAGTAACCTCATCTCTAATGGCAAGGCCAATTTGATAACATGTATCACGTCTTGGCTGGTCATCTCTTACAAATGACCATTGTAGAATAGTTATAGGACCAGTTAACATTCCTTTCATACGTCTATCAGTTAAGCTTTGGGCATATTTAGTCCACTCAACAGTCATAGCAGATTTTCTGGATACATCACCAAAAATAATTGGTGGCTTAACGCATCTAGATCCATAACTTTGAACCCAGCCATTTTTAGTAAATGCAAATCCTGATAATTGTTCTCCAAAATATTCTACCATGTCATTTCGCTCAGCTTCGCCATGAACAAGAACATCAAGATCGATTTCTTCCTGGAATTTAACAGCCTGTTTAATTTCTGATTTTAAATATTCATTATATTCAGCATCAGAAACTTCTCCCTTTTTAAACCTAGCTCTAACCTGCCTTAGTTCTTTTGTTTGTGGAAACGAACCTATTGTTGTTGTAGGAAGGGATGGTAAATTTAAAACAGCATTTTGTTCTTTTATTCGATCAGAGAAAACAGCATATCTATTAAACATAGAAGGATTTAGGTTTTGCATCCTTTCCTTAACGTTTATATCGTGAATCTTGGTAGAAACTGCACGATTTTTGCAGGTCTCTTTGTTTTCTTCTAAGATAGTTTTAGCGCTACTATCTTGATTGATAATGGTTTTTAAGTCCCTAAGTTCTGAGATTTTTTGTGTAGCAAAGGCAAGCCAAGATTTTATCTCACTATCTAAATTGGTTTCAGCGTCTAAATCAACGGGTGAATGAAGTAATGAGCATGAGCTAGCAATAATTAGTCGGTCTTGATCAATTACATCTGTTATATTAGAGATCTGATCTATTATATTTTGGTAATTTGCTTTCCAAATATTTCTGCCATCAATTACGCCTAAGCTAATTTTTTTCTGAGTTGATAATAATTTTACAAATTCAATATTATCTTTACTTCTAGTAATATCAAAATGAACTGAATATACAGGTAAATTGTCAACAATAGAAAAGTTATCAGCATAACTTTCGAAATAACTCGCAAGATGAATATTAATAGCACCACGTGATTTATCTAACTTACTATAAGTATTCTTATATAATGTTTTAACTTCATCTTCTAGGTCTAAAGATAAAATTGGCTCATCAATTTGAATATCTTTACAGCCAAGTTCGTTTAATTTTGTCAGGATTTGAGTATAGCAATCAACAAGATTATCTAATAAAGCGTATTTATTGCTACTATCCTTAGATTTTCCCAAATATAAATATGAAATAGGACCAATAAGAACAGGCTTTGTTTCTATGCCATTATCCTTGGCTAGTTTATAATCTTCAAAAATCTTATAATAAGATAGCTTAAACTCAGTGTTTGAATCAAATTCTGGTACAATATAGTGATAATTTGTATCAAACCATTTTGTCATTTCCATTGCGACAACATCAGTGTCACCAGATTGTTTGCCTCTAGCCATAGAGAAGTAAAGGTCTAGGTCAACATCACTACCGTCATGATTATAGCGAGGTGGAATATTACCGAATGTACAACTAGCATCCAGAATATGGTCATAATATGAGAAATCATTAGGAATGTAGTCAATATTATTCTTAATATGCAAATTCCAGTTTGATATTTTTATATTATTTGCTGTTTCTTTAAGCTCTATCTCAGAAAGCTGACCTTTCCAATATTTTTCTACTGATTTTTTTAATTCTCGATTGGCACCAATACGAGGGAAGCCTAGTGTTGTTAATTTAATCATTTAAAACCTATAATTAATTGACGCTAAAAAAAATCGCATATATAATGCGAGTCAAATTAGGCCACGTAAATATATAGGCTGGCGAACAATAATCAATATTTTAAAATATTTTGTTAAAGATGAATAATTTAAATCAATCTAACAAGCCCACAAGACAAGAAGCTGAGGATGCTGTGCGCACATTAATTAGCTGGGCAGGTGATGATTATAATCGTGAAGGATTATTAGCTACACCGAGCAGAGTTATTAAAGCCTATGAAGAGTTTTTTGCTGGATATAATGAAGATCCAGAAAAGGTACTTTCTACAACATTTGAAGAAACTCATGGCTATGACGATATAGTCTTACTTAAAAATATGCGAGTAGAATCTCATTGTGAGCATCATATGGTTCCTATTATTGGCAAGGCACATATTGCATATTTACCAAATAAGCGTATTGTTGGTATATCTAAAATTGCTAGACTTCTAGATATTTATGCCAAGAGATTACAAACTCAAGAGACAATGACAGCTCAAATAGTTGAGACAATGGAGAATATACTATCTCCTAAAGGAGTTGCTGTAATTATTGATGCAAAACACCAATGCATGACAACTAGAGGTATTAAAAAAACTGGAACTTCAACTGTGACAACAAAATTTACCGGAATATTCCAAAATGATAGTAATTACCAGTCTCGTTTATATAATTTAATCAAAATATAATTTTAACTTAGTGATGGCGCGTTACGCACTGTCATAGGAATAAATCTATAGGTGCAATACAAGGTAAGAATCTATGTTGTTGATGAGATGGGAACGTATGCAAATCAGTATCTATGTTTGATTTAACTCTCTTCTCCCAAATATTTCAAAAAGATCAATTTGGTTATACCATCTTCTCTTTTATCTAGTAGCTCATATTGTGCGGGGATCTCGAACCTTGAACGTTTAGATGCTTCTAGAATAACGATAGCTTTAGGTTTCAACCATTGCTTTTTTATAAGCTGAATTAATATTCTTTCTTCTATTCTTTCGTTATATGGTGGGTCAATGAAGCATAGGCTAACAGGGTTCTTGCATGTTGGTAGGTGAAGAGCATTGTAATTGCCAAACTTTACTCTATCCCCTACTCCTAACGCATCAGCGTTAAATTCAGCTAATTCACCAAATAATCTATTTTTATCAATTAACATCGCATTTTTAATACCTCGTGAAAGACCCTCAAAGGCAATGCTTCCAAGACCAGAGCATATATCTAGTATGATATCTATTTCTGATAGATGAGCGCAATCTAATATATTATGATTATGCTCTAAAATATTAAACAATTTTTGTCTAATTTTATTAGTTGTTGGACGCAAATCCTTATGCTTTAGGCTTTGTAATTTGCGTCCACTTAAAGATCCAGCAACTATTCTCATTTTTTACCACGTAAAAAAGGCCATAATATTAACTATCATGGCCTTTTTATTATATTATCTTCTATCAATTATGCAGCTTCAACTTTACTAAGATCTATAGTATCCTCACCTTTACTCCAATTACACGGGCAGAGCTCACCAGATTGAGCGGCATCAAGTATTCTTAAAGTCTCATTAGGGTTTCTACCAACATTTAAGCCATTGATAGATACATGTTGGATAATGTTATTTGGGTCTACAATGTATGTAGCTCTAAAGGCAACTCCTTCATCCGCATCTAAAATACCTAGCTTGCTTGATAATTCTTTTTTAATGTCTGCAAATAAAGGGTAGGAAAGATTTTTTAAATCAAGATTTGAGTTTTTCCAGGCTAAGTGGACAAATTCGGAATCTGTGCTAACGCCTATAATTTGTGCATCTCTAGCGGCAAATTCAGAATTTAAGTCATCAAATGCAATAATTTCTGTTGGGCAAATAAATGTAAAATCTTTAGGGTAAAAAAAGAAAACTTTCCATTTTCCACTATATGTATTTTGATCAATATTGGTAAATCCATCAGCTAAACTATTGCCTATAACTGCAGTGCCTGAAAAATTAGGGATTTGATTTCCGATTGTAAGCATAGAAATAAATATAAAAAGTTGATAAAATATAATATTTTAATTATATTAATTAAGCTGTAAAACGTTTCCCTATAAAGGTCAAGATATGAAAAAATTAGATAAAGTAGAAGGAGTTATCACCGCAATATCAATTGATAATATTGATACTGATATGATTATTCCTAAGCAGTTTCTGCAAACAATAAAAAAAACTGGCTTAGGAGCTCATCTTTTCTATGAAATGAGGTTTGATCTTAAAGGTAATGAAGTAACTGATTTTATACTTAATAAATCAGGATATAAAGACTGCCAAATTTTAGTTGCAGGCGATAATTTTGGCTGCGGATCCTCGCGTGAGCATGCACCATGGGCAATTAGTGATTTTGGCATAAATGTTATTATTGCGCCATCATTTGCTGACATATTTTATAATAATTGTTTCAAAAATGCTATATTGCCAATAACTCTTAATAAAGAACAAATAGCCAGACTTACAGATTATGCCAATGATGGTATAAATCAGATCTTAGTAAATTTACCTGATCAATCAATTGCTTATGGCAACAACATTATTAATTTTGAAATTGAACCATTCCGTAAGAAATGTCTAATTGAAGGTTTGGATGATATTTCATTAACATTACAATCTGAAGATAAGATTGCTCATTTCGAGGCAATCCAGAGACAGGAATCTCCTTGGTTGTATAGTAAACGGGATGATGATTCAGAAGAGTCTGCATAAAGGTCTTGAATGAAAGTTGGAAATAACCTTATTGATAATTTTATAGAAACTAAGATTCTTGGTTTAAATTCTGCATTATTATATGGTGGTGATGAGGGTGTAATATTTGAGCGTAAGAACAGAATTATTGCTAATGTTCTTGGTAAGGATTATGACAGCTTACATCTTTTTGAATATGAGATGAAGGAAATAACTGATAATTTTTATATTGTTAGTGATGAAGCTAATTCATTCTCATTAATTCCTGGAAGGAAATTACTTATTATCTATGGAGCTAAAGATTCTATTGCTGAAAATCTGAATGATTATTTTGAAGCACTGAGATCAGATAGTTTTATACTAGTTATAGCTAGTGATTTAAAAGCCGGCGGTAAATTACGCAAGTTATTTGAAGACCATAAAGATATTGCTTCCCTTCCATGCTATGTTGATGATGAGGCGGGATTACGAAATATCGTGATTTCAGATATGAAATCTGATGGCTATGATATAAGCTACGAATTAGCAAATTATATAGCATGTGAATTTCATGGTAATCGTCAAATACTTAGAAGTGAGATAAATAAATTAAAATTGTTTCTTGGAGAAAAAAAGCTAGTTTCATTCGATGATATTGATCAGATTATTTCGGGTTCTAAGGAAAAGAACTTTCAGGACTTTGCTAATAAGATAGCTAGTCTTGATATTGAAGATTTAACATTAGTCATATCAAGAAATAAAAAACTTGGAGCTAACTCAATCACTCTCTGTCGTGTATTAATTAATTATTTTGCAAAATTACAAATGGCAGCATCATATCGTAGTCAGGATATGAGTAATAATGATGCGGTAAGTAAGTTAAGACCGCCTGTTTTCTTTAAGCAGAAATCCTTAATGGTTCAACATCTTGCGAAATGGAGTAATGATAAAATTTTTGATTTTCTGACAAAGATTCAACAATATGAATTAATGCTTAAAAAAAACTCAATGCTTGATTATTCCGACATATTATTCGCCGATTTTCTTATTAAATATTTAAGTCGGGTATAGGGACTATCATTGTGGTTAACCTATGCAAATATGATTTCTCCTACATGCGGATGGTCAATATGTTGGTGTGTGTGATGATTCATTTGATGGGGTATACACCTAACCCTTCCGCGGAAGCATCGAATTTGGACAATCATGGGCGGGACGACCCCGCCCGGAAAGTACAGTACCGTTAATAAGAGAAATGAGATAATAACCCCGTAGGGGCGGGGTTCTCCCGCCCGCCTGTAAACATGTTCGATGCCCCATTATTGGCATGAAGTAATTAAATCGTCTTCACCGTAAATAAACAGAGATTTGAATTTGTTAAAAAACGGGCGGGAGGACCCCGCCCCTACAAGTTGCAATATCCGATATGTAATTTGAATTATAAAATTGGACGAATCATTGTGTTTGTCCCGCCCGGAAACATGAGTGATAGTTAATTGGTTGGTTTGTGATGATTCATTTGATGGGGTATACACCTAACCCTTCCACGGAAGCATCGAATTTGGACAATCACGGGTGGCAGGACCCTGCCCCTACAATTATTATTTTAATCCCATTGCATAAGCAATTGCAGATTTTTTTGCTCTTTTACTGTGACCAAATAATTTTAGGCCAAAATTTCTAGCTGAATTTATAATTTTATTATCGTTTGAAAATAACTTTACTAATCCATGAGTTGAACCAAGCATTAATATATTATCTATCTTACGTCTTTTTTTGAATGATTTTAATAAAATATTAGAGCCATAATCTAGACCCAGGCTTTTATATTTTAATATTAAATGAACAATTTCCTCAATATCACGCATTGTCAGATTAAAACCTTGTCCAGCAATTGGATGCATTACGTGTAGAGAGTCTCCAAGAAAAACCATACGGTTACAATAATATTGCTTGTTATGCCTAAGTGAAAGGGGAAAACTTTTAATCTCTGAAATAATTTTAATCTCTCCATAAATATCAGATATTATAGCATTGAGCTCATCTAAAATACTCTTTTCATCAGTAATATTAATATCATTTGATTTGGTATAAACCACAGATGATTGATTAGGGTCTATTAAAGGTAATAATGCGATAGGGCCATCAGATAAAAATTGTTCTAAAGCAAGGTTGTTATGAACATTCTGATGGGTGACATTAAATATATGTGATGTCTGAAGGTAATCATGATATGTTTCATCAATATTGAACATCTTTTTTATATTTGATGACTTACCATCTGAGATAATAATAATTTTTGCCTTTATTTCTAAATTTTGCTTTGTTTTTACTAGGATATAGTCAGGCTTAGTGATTATGTTGACAACATCTTGATCATCTAAAAGATTATCGCTATTAAGAAAGTCAATTAAGGTGTTTTTAATTGCTGAATTGGGAATTATATATCCCATGGGCGAATTCTTAACAATATCATCTGTGAAGTATAAGTCAGACTGATTAATATTATTTCTAATCAAAATATTATCTATAGGAGATGCGTATTCTTCAAGCTTATCCCAAAGTCCTAAATATTGAAAATTCTGGCTAACCGTGTAATTTATAGCTGTAGTACGAAGATCATCCTGAGCTAATTTTTGGATTTTATATTTGTCTAATAATATATAATTGATACCTAGTTTTTCTAGATATCTAGCTGTGCACAGACCAGTAAGCCCAGCTCCTACGATTACTATTTCGGTTTCTATCATAACGAACTATATTTGATAAAATCGTATTACAGTCTAGCTAATATACATGATTAGTAAAGAAAAAGCCGACTCATAAAATGAGTCGGCTAAATCAGAGAGAGATATGAGAGAAATCAACTTGTAGAAGAATAAAAAAAAGAGTCAATCAATAAAACTTATTTTTCTTTGGAAATTTAAAAGGTACTAGATAGCCCTTGCTACCTTTAGAAACTAACCATTTTTTTAGATCTTTTTCAATAAAGCTTCTAGAATTTACTTTAAAATTTAAAC
>JABJMA010000060.1 GCA_018659605.1 Rickettsiales bacterium | reverse complement strand
TCATGTTTATAACACACAAGAAAAACCCGTCAGTAACATACAGGAACGTTAATAATTAAAATACAATAACCACCCCGTCTCCACCGTAAATAAACAAAGATTTGAATTTGTTGAAAAACGGGCGGGAGGACCCCGCCCCTACGGGGTTGGTATCGAATTTTAATTATTAACGTTCCTGTATGTTACTGACGGGTTTTTCTTGTGTGTTATAAACATGATCGGCATGCATATTATAGGTTTTACAGGCTGCAGCAACGACTAATAGAGCAATAACTCCAGCTCCAGCGGTTGCAATAGTTGCTGCTGTTGCCGCAAAAACAACTAATGAAGTTGCAGCAACTGTGGCAGTTGCAGTTGCAGCAGCTTCTTTATTGGAAATTGTTTTTGGTTTTTCTAGATAATTTCCATTGTTTTTTCTAGGCATTACATCTGATAGCTCTTCTATATTCTTATGACTTTCCTTCTTTGTTGTATCAAGTGAAGTAGTAACTGATTCATCTCTATTTGCAGAGCTATATTCATTAAAGATTTTTTCTGATACATGTTTGGCAAAATATTTATCGAATTTCTCTTGGCTTTTACCTTCTATTTTATCATATCTATTTTTTGCATCTGCTAAATCATTATTTACAACAGCAAGTTTAAAATAGGCAACAAAGCTTTCCTTTTGACTTAAGACAATTTTTGAATAATCCGAATGATCTGTCACTAGATCAATGAGATTATCTAATTTTTCATAATATAAATCAGGATTACCTTTATAATTACTAATGAAATTAAATAATCTAGTTTGGTCATTACCATTGCAATGATAATTATAATTTATGAAATTCTCCAGGAAATTAGTATATTCTTCACCAGCATCTTTATAGATATGACTATAATTTTGATCATCTACAAAATTTGTATCATAAATGTTAATTAACGTATGATATAATTTTTCATCATTATTTTTATCCAAATCTTTAATTGCTTTTGGTAAATCTGCTAGGAATTGCCCCTTATCAAATCCGGTAGGATTAGAATGCAGAGCAAGAAAAACATTTAAGTCAAAAGCTGTTAATGCAATTGGAGTTGGTGGAGTATTACCGCCGCTTGGACCATTTTGTGCTATTGTAGAAGAAGGAACAACGTTTTGCACAACGTTTTGAACACCATGTTGAGTAGAAACAACTGGTGTAGCTAGTGGATTATTAACAACTGTTGGAGCTTGTTGAGTATGAACACCGTTTTGAACATTTTGTGCTGTTGTAGAAGAAGGAACAACGTTTTGACCACCCTGCTGTGCTGGTGAAACTTGTGTAAAAGCACCGCGTCTTAGTCCATGTAGATCTGTTGAAGAAGCTAATAGCGCAGCCTTACTATTTAAAGCTTTAAACTGATAATCTAGATCTTCAATCTTTTGATCGGTAGTTTGTAGATAATGTTGATTATCTTGGAAAAGGTTTTCAGCTTGCTGATTTAGTCTATTTAGTCCCTCTAATTCTGTTTGAGATAAAGCTCCTCGTCTGCGTGAAGGATTTATATCTTCATCAATCTGACCTGAGAATTTATATGTTTCATCTAATTTAATTTCGACTTCCCGTTTAATACTTTCAGCCCGTTGCCACAAATTGTTCGCAGTATTTTGTATACGTATATCCTGATTTGTAGGAGTATTGTAAAAGATATGTATTTCATTAGATAATCTATCTAAATTTCTAATTAGTTCTTCTAAGCCATTCGCTTGTCTTGCTAATTCACCATTTTGGTCACCTAGTCTTTGAAGCACCCCATTAATTTTCTCTTGTAATTGAGGATTATATTCAGGAACTATTCTTCTTGGACTAAATTCATTTCCATCCGCCCGATTAGTAGGGAATGTAGAAACTGAGGAATTTCTATTTCTTACATAAGAAAAGTCATCTCTAATAGGTGAAAATTCATCAATAACAGAGTGTATTTCGCTACCATCTTCAGTAGAGTTTCGGTGATCTCTACCACTGTATCCTTCTTTTCCTTCATCATAAGCTTTTCGTTCCTCCACTTGCCTTATTTGTTCTTCCTGGAGTGCTTTTAATCTTTTATTAACTCCAGTTTGTGTGGCCTTTATCTCAGTAGTTAAAACCCCTATAGTTTTTTCATGCATTTGATATGCTGTAAGTAACTGAGAATACGAATTACGCTTCACCGTTAGGCCTTTAATTTCATTTCCTGCAGTAGTTGATGTGCTTGCTTGCGCTGTAGCTCTTTTTATCTCCTTATCAGCTGCTGCCAATGTTTTTAGCTCCTCCTGAACATTGATGAAACTGAGATTAAAGCCTGCCCTAGCTTTACCAATCTCAACTGCTAACCTAGTAAAATCTAAATTAACTCCCCCTCTGCCTGAAGCCGTTGCTTGTAAAGCTTGTAAAGCTTGTAAAGCTTCATTACATTTTTTAAATTTTACTTGGCAACCTTCTTGAATAACAAGAATGTTAGTTTTTAAGTCAGTTATTTGAACTTTTAGTTTTGATTCTTCTTTAGCTGCTTGATCTTTAGCTTTAAGAACTTCTTCTTTCTTAGCTGCTGCAGCCTTTTTAAGAACGGTAAATTGCTCATTAAAATTACTAATAGCTTTGGTTAATTGCTGAGTTTGTGCCGTAATTTCCTGCATTGCAGTAGCATGATGCAGAAAATCAAGTTTTACGCCATCAGCTAATCTTTTCAATGACTTGGTAGTAGTAGCTGTGCCAGTAACATTATCTTGAATAAATCGCCCTAATTTTATTTGCTCATCATTAGCATTTGTTAATGCTTCTTTAAAAGAAGTTATAGACCTTTGAATCTCCTTAGATAATGCATCTTCATTTCCGCTACTAACCCTTCTAGCATTTCCCCCAAAAGCTAAAACCCCATTTTGTAAGGCTTGTAATCTATTAATCCCCGTTTCAAATTCAACAATTAACTTCCCTAAAGTGTCTATTTTTCCAGTAGCTTCTGTTTTTAGCTCAGCCAAAGCCTGCTGCTGCCTTTCCATTTCTGTAGGTGGTGGAGGTGGTGTAGTATGAACACCGTTATTACCATCCTGTTGAGGATTAATAACTGGAGGAGGTAGTGGCAATGCTTGTTTATCCGCTATAAATAGCAATACCTCTTTATAGAGTACTGACTTCTCTTCAGTTGTAGATTTATCCTTATTTCGTTTCTTGAAATTAGCTAACTTTGGCTTATCTTCTGCTGTTAATTGAGTGGATAATAAATTTTCTGCCTGATTTATAGATTTAGAAATTTCCAAACCATAAATCAAGAATTTATAACAAGCTTTTCTTTTACTATCATCCTCAATAATATCAAAATTCTTATTAAAAATTGGTGGAATATATATATTCCCAATTTTCTCACAAAGTTGATGTAAACAAAACAGAATATAATGATCACGTTGAAGTCGTTTTTTTGCACCTATAACTTCTCTAACATCAGAATCTAGGCCTTCTTGTGATAATCCTGCATTTATACCTTTTAGGTTTAGATATAAATTATTAAATACATTTAATTTAGTGGCTTCACTATCATAATCAAAATAAGTATCACCCTCAGGAAGTAAGCTTGCTATATATAAATATTGGTAGTAACCCCCAAGGGTTGAAGAAGGTACGTTAGTTAAGCCTAGTCCATCCTTAAGTTTTAATTTAAGAGAATCATATGTTACAGGAGTTAAATCATCAGGAAATAACTCGTCTGTAATACTATCTATTACCTTCTCATTTCCTCTGTCAGATTTTTTCCAACGAGAAATTACAAAGGGCTTACTAAGGAAATCCTTAGTAAATGATTTTTTAAGTGCTTGAAGAAACTGCTCTTTATTCATAAAGTCTTCCTTTAGTTATATTCTACCGTTTTGTTCATTAGAGCTATTACTTCTAGAATTAGTAATATTAGCAGTATGTAACATTTGATTAGGGTCATCAGCAGAAACTATTGCTGTTGTAGCCATCGGAATATCAATATTAGCACTTCTCTGCCTTGGCCCCTTTTGTAACATATTACACACATCTAACTCTACTACTTTTCCATAATTAACTAATTGTTCAGCTATCATAACTATATCAGTTATATTAACTAATTGTTCAGCTATCATAATTATATCAGTTATATCATGCTCATCAATAGAAATCTTACTTACATCACTAAATTTTTGCATTAATTGATATAATTTAGATTGAAACAAGGTATTTTCTGCTAGATCTCTTTGATTTTTTCTTGCATATTCAGTTATCAATGCTGCACAACCGGATAATGCACATTGATAATTATTATTATAATATTCAATTTCTAATGGCTGTATTGAGGCCTCAGAATCACTATCACTAATATCAGAAGTATCTTGACCAGTTCTACTCTCAACTAAAGAAGCCCTCTTTACATCCATAGATAAAGCAATAGGCTGTTTTCTTTGTTGTAAATTTGGTAATTGCCCTGCCAAATGCTGCCTTACCACTTCGTCAGATGGCAAAGGTGGTGGAAATGCTTGTTTTTCCGCTATAAATTGACATACCTCTTGAAAGAGTACTGACTTCTCTTCAGGTCTAGATTGATTCTGATTTCGTAGCTTGAACTCCTCTAACTTACTCCTATATTGAGATGTTTGAATCTGTGATATCTTTATTACTCCTTCAGCTACAATAACTTCTTGTTGCCTAGCTGCAGCCTCTTTAAAATCAGTAAATTCTTTTTTAAAATCAGTAATAGCTTTCTTTAATGGCTGAGTTTGTGCCTTAATTACCTGCATTGCAGCATCATGATGCTGCAACTCAGTAGTAAAAGTAGCGGCTAATTCTTGCAATATTTCGAGAGTAGTATCAGTGCCAGTAACATTATCTTGAATAAATCGCCCTAATTTTTTTTGCTCTTCATTAGCCTTTGTTAATACTTCTTTAAAAGAAATTATAGAAACTTGAATCCTACTAGCTAAAGCTAGCTCAGCTTCAGTTGCTACTCTATCTCCAGCCCCTAAAGCTAAAGCTAAAACCTTCACATTTAAGGCTTCTAATGCATTAATCCCCGTTTCAAAACCAAAACCAGCACCAGCAATTAACTCCCCTGAATTTATTAATTTACGGCTAGATTGTTTTCTTAGCCATTCCCACTTAGCCAACGCCAGCTGCTTTCTTTCCATTTCAACTAATGGCGGAGGTGGTGGTAATTGTTTATCCGCTATAAATTGATATACCTCTTGATAGAGTACTGACTTCTCTTCAGTTGTAGATTTATCCTTATTTCGTAGCTTGAAATCAGCTAACGTTAGCTTATCTTCTGCTGTTAATTGAGTGGATAATAAATTTTCTGCCTGATTTATAGATTTAGAAATTTCCAAACCACAAATCAAGAATTTATAACAAGCTTTTCTATGACCATCATCAGCAATAATATCATATCTCTGATTAAATATTTCTGGAATATATATATTCCCAATTTTCTCACAAAGTTGATGTAAACAAAACAGAATATAATGATCATGTTGAAGTCGTTTTTTTGTACCTATAACTTTTCTAACATCAGAATCTAGTGTTTCTTGTGATAGTGCTAATGATGGATTTGTGACTTTTAGGTTTTGATATAAATTAAAAAATACATTTAATTTAGTGGCTTCACTACTATAATTAATATAATTATCACCCTCAGGAAGTAAGCTTGCTATATATAAATATTGGTAATAACATCCAAGGATTGAAGAAGGTACTTTCTTTAAGCCTAGGCCATCCTTAAGTTTGAATGTAAGAGAATCATATGTTACAGGAGTTAAATCCTTAGGAAATAACTCTTCTGCAATCCTTTCTATTACCCCCTCATTTCCTCTTTCAGATTTTTTCCAACGAGAATTTACAAAGGGGTTCCTTAGTAAGCCCTTTGTAAATGATTTTTTAAGTGCTTGAAGAAACTCCTCTTTATTCATAAAGTCTTCCTTTAGTTAGTTTTTATCTGCGGCCGTTACCACCTAGTGGATTACCGCCGACTACAGCACCTACTGCTGGAATATGAGGAATAATTTTTGCCTCATCAGCATCAGTATCAACCACAATATGTTGGCCATCAGGCAACGTCGGTTTACTAGCATTTTGCTGCCTTAGAACAGGAGCTATATTCGGAGGAAAATGTTCACCTTCCATATCAAGATCAATTTCACTATCACTTACAACATCCTGCTGAACTCCATCTATATTCCCAATCATCTCATACAGTCGTGTTTGATTATCAGAAAATTTTTCATCATAAGCATCATTTGATTTTCTTCCTTGATAAAGCAAATCAATTGATGGTGATATTGTTATTAAGCTCTCTAACTTGTCAAATCTTATTAATTCTGCTTGTTTTACTTCTGGTGTCATTGAACGAGAATTTTGTTTAAATTGATCAACTTCTGCTTCATATTGTTTACGAATATTTTTCTTTAACATATGACTTAAATACCTAATACCCATTATGTAATTAGAATCTTTAAATTGTTCAGTACACTGTTCTAGCCTATCCTTATTATATTCATACATAGCATCTTTTAATTCTCTTATTTTATTTGCGTTAGCAGTCCCGTTAGACTTACTCGTTTGTCGAATTTGCATAGCTTTAACTAAAGCATTCTTTGGAGTAGTCTCTAATGCCATTTCCTCCTTTTTCTCAAAGCTATATGCATGGGCTATGTCATGTATAATATTAGCAAATAATATCTGATCCTCTAATGTCCTTCCTTTTAAACTCTCCATTACTTTATTATATCGTATATAATACATTGGAGAAT
>JABJMA010000002.1 GCA_018659605.1 Rickettsiales bacterium | reverse complement strand
GAGATATCTTTAGGTTTGCTTGGTGGTTTAAGCATTCCGTTCTTATATTTTTCTTATGCATATACAGAGTCATTTATTTGGTTTTATTTGTTTTTTACTATTCTAATAGGATTCCTCATTGGTTTAGAAATACCTTTCCTGACAAGATTAATGGAGTCTTATCACAAATTAAATATCAATATTGCTAATATCTTATCACTTGATTATTTAGGTGCATTAATTGCGACAATTTCATTTCCGTTTATATTGTTACCTTTATTTGGCATATACCAATCTTCATTGATTTTTGGTTTGGTCAATATGTCCATAGGCTTTGTCGTGTTATGGTTTTTTAAAGAGCAGATTATCAAACCTAGACGCTTAACCATAGCAGCGATATTATCCACGGCTTTGTTGTTATTGATGATTTTTTATTCAAACATTATGTTAAGTCACTGGGATAATCAATTATATGAAGATAGGATAATTTTTAGTAAACAATCCAAATATCAAAAAATTATATTAACCAAGGATAGGGATGATATAAGGTTGTTCTTAGATGGTAATCTGCAATTTTCATCTTTGGATGAATACCGTTATCATGAATCACTTATCCATGTGCCAATTGCTTTACATAATCGGCCGGTTAAAAATGTATTATTGCTTGGAGCTGGAGATGGGTTAGCGATTAGAGAATTGCTTAAATATCCAGAAATTGAAAATATTACGTTAATAGATTTAGATAAAACTATTATAGATCTAGCTAGGGAAAATAGATATTTATCACGACTGAACGAACAAAGCTTAAACTCATCAAAACTATCAATCATTATTGATGATGCTTTTACTTATCTTAAGGATAGTAAACAAGTTTTTGATTTTATAATCTGCGATTTGCCAGATCCTAACAATACTGTATTATCAAGGCTTTACAGCAAGCAGTTTTACAAGTTATTAAAGAAGCGTCTTAAGTATAATGGTGTGTTAGTAACTCAAGCAACTAGCCCATATTTTGCGACTAAAGCTTTTTGGAGTATCAAAAAAACAATAAGTGCATCTGGTTTTAGTACGGTTTTACCTTATCACACCGAAATACCATCATTTGGTGACTGGGGTTTTGTTGTTGCCAGTAAATCTGGAATGAAATTAATTTCTGATATTGAAATTAATGTTCCTACTAAATTTATTGATCAAAATAATTACGCGAAGCTATTTATCTTTGATAAAGATATTATGGTTGATGAGCATGAGTTAGAAATTAACATGTTAGATAAACCAGCCTTACTACAATATTACTTAGATGGTTGGTCTAGATATAGTTATTAAAGCCAATTTGCTTAATGTTTTATAAGCGGTGGGTGATGATTTTAAAGACGGCTTTTGAAGCAGTGAAAAGGATATTAGGCTGTTTACTTAATTAAGTTCCGCAGAAGGTATGTTGGACCTTTTGGGTTTGGCTTGGTGGGGTTTGGTAATATTGGGAATTTGGCTGTTCTTTGAAGGGGGTACTTAGAATCTTTAGAAAATTTGTCATTTCATTGAAATCATTGGTTTCGACAGCTTTTTGAATGATATCCTCAATGATATGATTTCTTGGTATGTAGAGCGGATTAATTTTATTCATTTTTTTGATTATAACATCCATTGAAAGTGTTTGCTTGTTGACTCTTTTTTTCCATTTTCTTGCCCAGTTTTTATATTCTGGATTATCCATAGGATGTTCACCGGTTTCTAAGACTGTACTTAGCGACCTAAAACTTGTTGTGAAATCTGCTTGATTATTTTCTAATATTTGTAAAAATTCACTTATTAACTCTGAGTTATTTTCCTTTGAATCAAATAGGCCAATTTTTTGACTCATTTTTTTTAAATAACATTGGTCAAAATATTTGTTAAAACTATTTAGTTCTTTGGTAACGATTGCAATCGCTTGCTTAGTATCTTTATTAATTAAAGGCAGCAAAGTTTCAGCGAGCTTAACTAGGTTCCATAAGATGATATCTCTTTGGTTAGTAAAACTATATCTTCCATTTTTATCAATAAAGCTAAAGACAGCATTTTTTTGATACTTGTCAATAAAAGCGCATGGGCCAAAATCAAGAGTTTGTCCAGAGATTGCAGTGTTGTCTGTGTTCATTACTCCATGAATGAAGCCGATTGATAACCAAGACGAGACTAACTTTGCTTGATTCTGTAAGGTTTTTCTAAAAAATGATAAGTAGGGTTTTTTATGATTTTTACAGATAGGGTAATGTCGGTCTATGGAATAATCTGCTAAGATCTTAAGGTTCTTATAGTCACCCCTAGCGGCAAAATATTCAAAAGTACCAATCCTTATATGACTTTGGGCTACTCTAGTGAAGATTGCTCCAGGCATTAATGTTTCTCTTTGGACAAATTCTCCGGTAGTTATTAACGCCAGAGAACGAGAGGTAGGGACTTTTAGGTAATGCATAGCTTCGCTAACAATATATTCCCTAATGGCCGGTCCTAAAGGATATAGACCATCACCTCTACGTGAGAAAAAAGTCTTTCCAGAACCTTTTAATTGCACATCAAACCTTTGCTTCTTCTTATCAAAAACTTCACCTAGTAAAACTGCTCTACCATCACCCAGGCTTGGCACAAAATGTCCAAATTGGTGGCCGGCATAAGCTAGTGCAATTGGCCTTGACCCCTTTAATAACTTATTACCAGAGAAAATCTTGGCTAATTCTTCTTCAGATAAGTCTAATTCTAGGCTAAGTGTTCCGGCGAGTTTTTTATTAAAGACCCTAAGTTTGGGAGTCTTAATTTTATCAGGTAACTGTGCTTTATAAAAATCTGCAGGAAGTAAGTGGTATGAGTTATCAAATTGCATGTTTTTATAAAAAATCATTAATACCAAGGCTTAATCTTTAACATGTATATCAAGAATTACTAGGCGTATTCAGCCTTGAAGCACACCCATCTTAAAGTTGTTCTTAAGATGGGAATAGGTGTATTAGGTTCTGCGTTGTCGATTGGCTCTATTCCTTTGGATTCTATTATTTGGAGAAGCAGGCTTATTGCTACGGGCCTTGTTACCAGTTCTTTGCTGAGGTGAGGATTCTGCTACTACTGCTTTAACTCCATGAAAAGCATGAGACTCATCTACTGGAATTTTATATTTTATTACTTTCTCAACAGCGTGAAGTAATTTTCCCTCTGTTGGATCACAAAAGGAAATAGCTATACCATTTCGTCCTGCACGGGCGGTTCTTCCAATTCTGTGCACATAGCTTTCTGGATCTTGGGGAATATCGAAGTTAATCACATGAGTAATATCTGGTACATCAATACCACGTGCTGCAATATCTGTTGCAATTAAAACCTTAATTTTGCCTGACCTAAATTCATCTAAGGCTTTTTCTCGAGCTGATTGGGATTTATTACCATGGATTGCCTCAGATTGTATTGATTCTTTGGTTAAGTATTTGACGATTTTATTTGCTCCATGCTTCGTTCTTGAAAACACTAAAACAGTTGTAGCGCTTTCTTTTTTAAGAATATTCTTCAGCAAACGGAGTTTATTTGATTTCTCAACAAAGTTAATTTTTTGGTCAATTTTTTCTACAGTAGTAGCCTGAGGAGTTACCTCAACCTTAATAGGTTTGTTTAAGATTTTATTTGCCAGCACAGCAATATCTTTTGGCATGGTTGCAGAGAATAATAAATTTTGTCTTACTTGCGGTAGCTTTGGAATAATTTTTTTAATATCTCTGATGAATCCCATATCAAGCATTCTATCAGCTTCATCTAATACAAATACTTCAACTTGATGAAGCTTGATATAACCTTGATTCATTAAATCTAACAAACGCCCAGGTGTTGCAACCATAATATCAACGCCTCGACGCATTGCTTTAATTTGAGAGTTGATATTAACACCACCAAAAATGACGAGATTAGTGAATCTAAGATTGGATCCGTAGCGATCAATATTTTCTGCAATTTGCGAAGCCAATTCTCTGGTGGGACTTAATATTAACACTCTTGTGGAGAAATCTTGTACTTTATTATTATTTTTGCTCAACTTATCTAGAATAGGCAGTGAGAAAGCCGCTGTTTTTCCAGTCCCAGTTTGCGCAATCCCTAGTAAATCCTTTCCTTGCAACAAATGTGGAATGGCTTGTAATTGGATTGGTGTAGGGTGCGTATAGCCTTTCTCGTCTAGGCTATTTAGAATTTTAGGGTTTAAATTTAGGCTTTTAAAATCTGACATGTGTAATTTAGAGGGTATAAATATTTGATCGGAGATTAGTATAGAGGATAAGGTTTGATCTAGCAATGAATAGTTATGGGGGCGGACCGGGCGCGCCGCCCGTTATCCCCTGGGTATAGTAATATCACTCCTGTATCGGGACGAAAACATCGGTTCGCCCCTACGGGGAAGTATGCCTTGCCAAAAGAATTAGAACAACACTTAGTATTAGTAATCTCAAATTTCGTACTTCTATCTTTAAGGAAATGATAACTATGGCGCAGATAATAGATGAGATTGAAATTATTATCCCAACAGAAGATTCTATAGCGGAGGGATAGAGCATAGCTAGCTTGTTAGGTGACAGTGATGAGGATCTACTGCAATATTTCGAACAAAAATGTTTAAGAAAAAATACCGACATGCTATTTGCTATAACTGAGATTAAGAACAAGCTTGCCCTAATTACAGAAGATCAATCTTTGCAGGATGCTGTTTTGGACATGTGAGGTGAGCGTTGGGGTTTTCAATCTTTTTTTATTATGCAAAATAGGCTA
The DNA here is from genome assembly GCA_018659605.1 of Rickettsiales bacterium. Classification (GTDB taxonomy): domain Bacteria; phylum Pseudomonadota; class Alphaproteobacteria; order Rickettsiales; family JABIRX01; genus JADHOX01. The sequence goes on along the minus strand of JABJMA010000002.1, from coordinate 42,067 downwards.
GTTATATATCACCTAATTAAATAATAGATGCTATATAGTTGGTACTTGGCAATAGACATAGATTATTTAAGTTACTTTATTATGAATACCACGCAAATAGAAATATCAAATATATCCAATCTCGGCAAGGGATTTTCCGTTACTGAAAAGGGCAAAAAAATCTTCGTACCAAAAACTGTGACAGGTGATGTGGTTGAAGTAAATATAGTTCAAGAAAATAGTAAATTTACCTTAGCGGAAATTGTTAAAATTATCACTCCAGGCGAGCATAGGCAAAAAGCTGCTTGTGAATATTTTGCGGAATGCGGAGGCTGTTCTTTGCAGCATTTAACAGATGAATTCTCTAAAGAGTTTAAAATTAAGCAGATCCAAGATGCTTTAACCAGAAGTGAGTTTGGCTATGGCGGCGATATAAAGTTTGTTGAAGTTGGCGCTAATTCGCGTCGTCGCGCACGTTTTCATGTAGATAGCGAGAATAAGCTAGGGTTCTTTAAGGAAAGAAGTCATGATGTGGTTGAGATTGATAATTGCTTAATGCTAACTAAAAATCTTGAGGCCTTAATCCCTAAATTGCGAAATCTTCTAGCATCACTACCTCATAACATCATTGCAGAAATTTATGTTTGTGAGTTTGATAATGTCATAGATTTAATAATAAAATTACAGCCAAGAATTTTTATAGATAAAGTCGCAGACGCACTGCTGAAATTTGCACAAGATGAGCAGTTGAATCTGAAATACAAAGATAGCAAAAAACTTATTGAAATTTTTTGTCATCGAAAACCGCAATTAGACATATCAGGAATGAAGCTTTCAGTCCCAAGTGAAAGCTTTATCCAAGCTACCACTACAGGACAGCAAGCAATTATTGACGAGCTTTTAGATTATGTTAGTAATAATGAAACCTTAAATCTACTCGATCTTTATTGCGGTATTGGCGCTTACGGCTTTGCTCTAAGCGATAAAGTTGAAAAAAACACAGGAATTGATTCTTTAGATAATCTAATCTCTAGCATAAGTCTAAATGCTAAGAAGAACGATTTGTCTCACAAAATTAATGCTTATAAAAGAGACCTGATTTTAAACCCTATTAGAGTTACCGAATTAAAAGGTTATGATTTAGTCATTATCAACCCTCCAAGATCCGGTGCTAAAACGCAAATAAAAGAATTGGCAAACTCAAATATTAAAAACCTTATTATGGTGTCATCAAACTTAAATTCTTTTATAGCTGATAGTAAGGTTTTGATAAGTCGTGGTTTTGCGTTAAAAAAACTAACTGCTATAGATCAATTCTATTATACAGCGCATATTGAATTGGTGGCAATCTTTCAAAAAAACGACGAGGAATAATCCTCAGAATTAAATCGATAATACCTATTTTTTTTAAAATGGTTTTGCTATATGCAAAAATTGAGTCTTCCCAGTCGTTGGAAGTGTCCTATTTGAGAGGATTGAACTTTTTAGTAAAGTTATGTATGTGCTGACCCGTGTGTACCACAATATCTGTAATATCAGTCATGTGTACTGGCAAGCAGCTAGGATCAACCTACCGGTGTAGATTGTTAACCCAGTTGCAATATCTGAAAATATTTGGTATTTAACCCTATTAGTGTTTTTATAACCATGAACATTATTCTAACCAGAATAATTCAATTGGCTTTGTTTCTCTATGCGAACGGTAGGGAGGATAATTTTCTTTCTTCATCAATATCAGTAAATGAAAAGCCATATTTCTGGTGAAGATAAAGGACTTTAGGGTTGTAGTAAAAGTAAAACTTTTAATCATTGGGAATATCTATTTTTAGCTTAGAGGCTAGTATGTGTAATGTTCAATCAGGTCAAGGTTATCAATACGAAATAAATCTTTGTCATATCTTTGCTTACTATCCTTTTCCCATAATGTTCAGGAATCAGTGGTTATCTTATTAGCTATCATAATATCATTATTGCGGGCAAACTCAATTTAAAATCAAATAATGTAATCCCAATATCATAAAATATATTGATTAAGAGTTATTCACATGATGTCTTTGAGGTGAAGAAGTTTTGTAAGTGAATAATAAGAAATGAAAGAAAGAAGAATAAAATTTATATTAGATAGTAATATTTTTGATAAGTTGAATGAATTAGAAAATATAAATTTCTTAAAAAAAGTTCATATTTATTCAACACATATACAAAAAGATGAGATATTGAAGATAGAGGAGTCTGTGAAAACAAATCCGGATATGGATGTAGATACCAAGATGCGTAAATTACAAAAGATGATATCAATGATTAAAATAATTGATGATAATACCATTGTTATTCCAACGGAAGCTGAAGTCCTAGAGTTGTCTGGATGGAGTCAAGCTAAATGGACACGCGAAGAGGACGAAGATCTATTAAGCTATTTTAAACAAAAATGTTCAAGGAAGAGTACTGATATGCTAATAGCCATAACGGCGATTAAGAACAAATTTACCCTCGTTACAGAAGATCAATCATTAAGGACCGCTGTCTTAAATCAAAATGGTAAGTGTTGGAATTTTCGAAGATTTTTAAATTATGCTGAATAAAATTAAATATACTAAAAGTTTTGATCCTTGTGAAAAATGCAGTAATTAATAATTAAGAGAAAAATGAAGTATATTACTTGTGTATCTATATTAGGATTGTTTGGATTTACTTATTGGCGCTAGGGTAAAAACAAAAAAACATGGTATATTATGGAGGCATCAGATTAATGATATTTCCTTATTTTATTCATAATCTATGTTATATGATTCCAATTGGAATTACTATTATCATCTTACCATTTGTTGTTAAAAAATAGTCAAAAAATCTAAGAAAAAATAACGATTTATTAAAAAAAAGGTAAAAGAAATATATAATCAACACACTATATATTAATAAGTGTGAATGGTAATAGATACGCTTACATAAATAATATCATAAGTAAAAATTGAGTAAATAGGAAATAAAAAATAAGTTTAATTAAAATAATTAATAAAGAAATATAGCATAAAGAAGAAATATTACGAAAGAATTATTATTGGTAACTAGTGGGTATCTAGTTGAAAAATACAAGCAAAATTAAGAAGAAAAAAGAGTATAAAAAGAAGGTAATAAAAAAAATATATAAATACTTATCTGAAGTAAAATATAGCATAACTTATTATAAAAAAAGTTAAGTTATAGATAGGCAAATAAGATGTCATAATAGATTTGTTTAGTTAGAGAAATATATGATAATAATTATCATAAATTTATATAAATAAGAGTGATATAAAACATAAAAAAAACAAAGAAATAATAAGTAAAAAAAGTAAAAAAAGTATGAAAAATTTTAACTAAGTTTTGAGGCAACGCACCATATACGCTTTAGTAAAGGGCTATTTGTAAATTATAAGGAATAAAAGAAGGTAAAAAAACAGATAAAATAAATGAAAAAAATTCAATATTTAATTATAAAAACAATCAAATAAATATATATAAAATTAAGCATTAATTATTTTATATAAAATGATTAATTAAGGAGAGTGTTTTTAATAAAATAATATGAGGCTATATTGTAATTAAAGTAAAATATAATGATGATATATGATAAGATAAAATAAGAAGAAAATAGATGCTGATTTATATTACTATGTCATAAAAAATTTGTGATTATTTATGCATTAAAATAAGCGAACAATAAAAATTGCCAACGATAATAGATTTTCTCAAACTCTAATATTTATAAATAAAAAGTTATCGGTTAATAAATAATGAAATGATATAATCTGGATAATTTATTTTTTGTAATTAAAGCATTTAGGAGTAAGTATAATAATACTAGAAATATAGATATAATATTTTTATGTTTAAATAATGATATCTTATATTTGCAATTCATCTTTTAATAAATTCTAAATTAAAATAATGCTACAACTTGAATAAAATCTAATAATATTAAAGATAGTTTAATATCTATGAAAATAGTAATGAATTAATTTATAAGAATGGACGTAATATTATTGTGAAATATTTATAATATAAATTTATAATTTTCTTATATCTATTGTTGTTTATAGGCCAAATATGCATTTTTACTGCATTTAGGTATTGATGATACTATATGATATATATTATCCTTATTAATTTTTAAATGAATTACAAACCTCCTAATGTGATATGTAATTATCATTTTATTTAATAATTTTATTATTATTTAGTTCAACAATATTTCTAAGTTATATCATTAACAATTCCTTTGTTCTTGTTCCTATTATTATGCATTCTTCTTACATAAATATTAATTTTATATTGTAGCAGGCAATATAAATAACATGAGTATTTAATTTAAGCGATATTTCTATTTGTGAAGTAATTTAATATTTATAACTTATGGTTTTGTAAATTATTATTCTTGTTATATCTATTAATTAATTAGGTAGTAAAATTACTATAAGATAATACAGTATTTGTTGATGTGAATTTATAGCCTATTCTAAAAGATATAAATATAATTGATAAAATATATATAAAATATTTATAAAAAACAATTGCTTTTGATTAATGTAAAATGCATTAAAATCTATAAATAAATATCGCTATAAGTTGATTAGTAAATTATGTAATATTGATGTTAGATGTCTGTTGGTGCCCTCAGTATAGGTGATAAGGGTTTGATTTGTAATCTATAAACTATATCTGATTTAATATTTAAAATATTTCAATAAATGAATTTAATATATTAAGGAAAAATAGATCGAATAATCTATAAATATAGAGTATCATCTTATATATATTCTTTTATCTACAATAAGGCGAAAAGATCTATAGTAATGGAAATCTATAATAAATGATTGGTTCTTAATTTATAAAAATGTATTATTGTCCATTTAAAAATAATTATATATTCTATCAAATAATTTATCTATTTTTCATATCTAAATAATCTCTTAAATTATAAAAAAATATTATCAACTTATGAAAATCTTTGTGAGATTTTATTCAAAACTTCTATAATATCATATTGTTAAAAATAGTAAATCGTCATATAATGTTGCGTAACATGGCTAAAAATATCTAATATCAATTAAACTACGTTCCCTGAAATAAGTAGTAATACCTATCTGTTGCAAATAACACTTCACTTCCCCTGTTGCAGAATCTCGTGAATAATGTCATCATACATATATTATATGTATAAACATAGAGTTCGGTCGATATATATTTAAGTGCATGCAAGAATTTTACTATAATACTATTGTAACTATTTAATTAAAAATAATAATTATAGCTGTATTCTTATAATGTAAATCATGTGAGATATTATAAAGATGTGTTTATGAATATAGCTATATATAACCATTAATTGTTTTAGTTATTAATATTTAGTATGGTGTGATAATTCAATTATTTTAATATACTTATAAGACCTGTTAAAAATACTAAGATTCATTATGGCTAGCCATATTACTCTAATGCTACATATCTTATTTATTATAATTATTTGTAATATCTATTAAACATTAATCAAAAAACTTTTTATTTTTTGTACTTATGTAGCCTTACGTTTTGTAAAACTCCCCTATATAAGATCTAGTAGTTTCTTACTAAAATCAATTGTCCTAATTAGATCTTTTTTGCTTATTGTATATGGCGGCATTATATAAATAACATTAGAGAATGGCCTGAGCCATATATCATTTTTATTTATAAATTCTCTCATTTTGCATATATCTTTCCATTCGCATTTATTTATCTCTATTACCCCAATCGCTCCTATAACTCTTATATCTTTCACCTTTATATGACTTTTTAGAATTTTAAATTCTTGTTTAAATATTTCCTCTATTGATTTTATTTTTTCCTCATAGCTGTTTTTTTCAAAAAGCTCTAATGAAGCTATTGCAGCTGAACACGCAATTGGATTGGCCATATATGTTGGACCATGCATAAGTGCGTTATCCAGTGATTTGCTTAGAAAGCTGTTAAATATTCTGTCCGTTGCAATTGTTGCACTTAATGTAACTGTTCCTCCTGTTAGTGCCTTGCCTAATATTAATATATCTGGTGTATATTTACTGTGATGGAAGGCAAATTTCTTACCTGTTCGATAAAATCCAGTTGCGCATTCATCGAAAATTATAATTATTTCTCTTTTCTTGCATTCACTCATTATTGTGTTGAGTGTATCAATGTCGTAGCATTTCATTCCTCCTGCACATTGAATCAATGGCTCAATTATTAGACCAGCTATTTCATTTATATTTGCATCTAATGTCTCAATAAATTTGTTTAGATACTCCTTATTACTTGGTATATCTGCTGATAATTGTGATGGCATTGTTCCAGAAAATTTTGCATGCATTGAGCTGGTTGGGTCAGCAAGCGACATAGCCCCTAATGTGTCTCCATGATAAGAATTTTTAAATGAGATAAATTTTGTCTTCTTTTTTCCTAGGTTATAGTGATATTGAATAGCCATTTTTAAAGCCACCTCAACTCCTGTGGAGCCAGAATCCGAGAAGAATACTTTGTTTAAAATATTCTCTTTTTTATTTACAAACTTTATTAATTTGTGGGCTAGCTCATATGCTGGTTGATGAGCAATTCCAGCAAACATTATATGAGGAAACTTCTTTAATTGTTTACGTATTTGTTTCGTTATATATGGATGATTATGTCCATGTGCCGTAGCCCACCAAGAGCTAATTCCATCTATTAATTTGCGCCCATCCTCTAGATATATATAAGCTCCTTTTGTTTTTATTACTTTTAATTGTTCCGGAAAGTCGTGCATTTGTGTATATGGTAACCAAATATGTTTGATGCCATTATCATACCAATTCTGCTTTTTTTCTTTCATTATTACTTATATATAGTATGCGATAAATATATAAAACAAAAAATCAAAAAAGAAAAGAATGGATTGGATTGAGTCTGTATATGACAAGGAAGTTTTTGAATTGGTAAAGCAAAGGGGCTTATCTGATATATTAGCCAAATTAATTGCTATAAGAGCTAATGGCAGTGATTCTATAGATGATTATTTAAGTCCAAAGATAAAAAATCTAATGCCTGACCCATTTGTTATAAAGGATATAGATAAAGGGGCTGCATTTTTAGTTCAGGCAATAAAAGAAAAACGCCGTATAGCTATATTTGGTGATTATGATGTTGATGGGGCCTGTTCTTCAGCATTAATAGCGAGATTTTTAAGAAGGTTTGATATTGATTATAAAATTTATATACCAGATCGTATCATGGAGGGGTATGGACCAAATAGCGCTGCTCTATTATCACTTAAGGATGAGGGATATGATTTAGTTATTACGGTAGATTGTGGTACTACTGCTTTTGAGGCATTGGAAACTGCTAGTAATAATGGGTTGGATATATTGGTTGTAGATCATCACCTTTCCGAAACTAAAATACCTGAAGCAATTGCTGTAATTAATCCAAATAGATTTGATGATAAGTCAGAGCTTGGTTATTTATGTGGAGCTGGCGTATCGTTTATGCTACTTGTTGCGGTTAATCAGCTATTTAGAAAAGAGGGCTACTATGAAGCTAGTAATATAAAGGAGCCTAAATTATTAGAATTATTGGATTTGGTTGCTCTTGCTACGATTTGTGATGTTGTGCCTTTAGTAAAGCTTAATAGGGCGTTAGTTAGCCTTGGTCTAAAGTTAATGGATGATACAAAGAATATAGGTATTAAGGAGTTATTTTCGGTAGCTAATATTGATCATCGTAATGGTGTAAAAGCTTTTCACTTAGGTTATATAGTTGGCCCAAGGATTAATGCTGGAGGTAGGGTGGGAAAATCTACTGTGGCCTCAGAGTTATTATCTACGGATGATGCTAGTATAATTAGGGATTTAAGCTTGAAGTTGGAGCATTATAATGGTGAGAGGAGAGCTATTGAGCAGATAGTCTTAGAGAAGGCGTTTGAGCAAATAGAACAGAATAATTTGCAGAATAATAATGTCATTATAGTGGCAAATGAGAACTGGCACCCAGGCGTTATAGGTATAGTTGCCGCTAGGATTAAGGATAAGTATAAAAAACCTGCAGCAGTTATTTCTATTGATAATAATATTGGCAAGGCTTCTGCTCGGTCGGTTGAGGGAATTAATCTTGGAGCGTTAGTTCATAATGCTAAAGACAAGGATTTATTGATAGCTGGTGGTGGGCATGCTATGGCTGCTGGATTCAGTGTTGAAGATACTAAAATCCCGGCATTATCAACATTCTTACAGAATATTGATAATGATGACATTGCGAGTTCATGTTATGATATGGAAATCAGGTTATCTGATATAAATCTTAAATTGTTAGATGAGTTGCAGATATTAGAGCCATTAGGTAAAGGAAATGAGGAGCCAATATTTTTAATCAAAGGTTTGATGGTATCAAAACATTTTTTTATGCAAGAAAAGCATTTAAAGTTAATATTGGTTGATAAGGAGTTTGGTGGGCTTGGTAGTAAAGTAGAAAGCATTCTTTGGAATTTTGATCAATTTGAAATTTGGCAACAAATTCAGGAGCGTGATTTTGATATTATTTGTCATGTGAAGGAATCCGTATGGCGTGGAAATAGGCAGTTGCGTTTGGATATCGTCAAATTCATATTGTAAAATTCTAATGCATTAAAGAGGTTAAAATGAGGCAATTCGCAAAAGTTATATCTCCTCTAGTTAGTAATAATGCTAGGCTATATATGAGTTTTTCTCAACAAGCAGCTATTAAGTTAAGTGGTTTAGAAGTCTTGGCGGCATCGGCAAAGAAAGAGTTGTTAGGGAAGGTTATTTTTGCAGAGGATGTAGTTTCTGTTTTAAAAGGAAATATTGATCTTGATAAGCATATTTTAGCTTATCTTGTTAGCAAGGTTAATGATTCGAAAAATGCTGCATTAGCACTTTGCTCTAGAAACTTACCAAAGGTTATAGAGTCAAATCTGATGCATCAGATTAATAATGTATCAGATGCAATTACGGCCTTATCAGGTGGTAAAATATCTGATGAAAATGCTAAGCTACTTATTGAGGGGCGGTATTTTCAAAGCAGCGAGTTTGGGCTAAAATATAATACCAAAATGATTAAAGAAAAAATGATCACAACATCTAGTCAGGCATGTGAAGTACTTAGCACTGGTTTAGTTCAGTCCGAACAAGTACAAAAACAATTAATTGAAATGATTGATGATTCCTCTGATGCTGCAAAGGTGTTGGTAAGGGGGCATGTATTATCTACATTATCAACTGCGCTTATTAAAAATTTATCTATAGAGGATACTATATTTGCTTTCAATGAAATAGCTGGTGATATATTCGAGGTTGATTTAGTTAATCATGGCAAAGGTTTGCTGCAAGAATCTATAGCTAATATGGGTGATGAGGATGGTCGTGATAAGCTGGCTGCCTTTATTGAAAAGCTTAGGCCTAAGGGCTTTTATCTTGGTGAGTTAGAATTAATATTAGAGCGAGTGGATGATAAAAGTTTTAGTCATAACTTAGGTGAGATGACTGCTGGAAAGGACGGTTTTCCAATGGAAGAGTTTTTGGTTATCAGTAAGCAAATAATAGGTGAGGTAAATCGTAATAATGTAGTAGGTTTAGCATCAGATCTACGCTCTAGATCAGTTGATGTTGATTCTATATGTATGGAAAATGATCAGGGTAAAGAGATTGTTAACAGGTTAAATGATTGCAAAAGAGAAGCGGGCTTTTCTTCTGAAAGATAGTTTTTTAATATTGCATGAAATATCAATTTATTATTGTTTATATGTAATAAACTAAATGATTTTAGTTGTAATTATTATAAATATTTGTTAAATGTAATAGTTAATAATAAAAAGGAAAGGTTATGAGGGGAGGAGTTGTTCCAAAAGTTGCTAGAGAGTTCTATATTAGAGTTAGGCCTGTTGGTGTGCAACAGGTGATTAATGCTTTGTTATCAAATCCTAAAGAGTCGGATATTCCTTTATTGATAGAGCAAATTAAAGGCTCTAGATTGTCAGCTAGTTTTTTATTTCATCGTTCATTTACACCTGATTCGCAAGCACAGTTCTTGCGAAATGTGAATAATACAAATGATGCAGCGCTTGCATTATCTGGTGGCCATATACATCCTGTGATAGCTATAAAAATAGCCAAAAGAATACATTCAACCAGGATTGTAGCAAAGATTTTTGAGCAAGGTAATCTACTTCCAGTAGTGGTACAAGAGGCGCTAATTGGTGCCTTTAAAAGGTCAAACGAAAGTCAGTTAGATAAATCCGATGATGCATCTTCTATTATATCTGCAGGTAATTTAAACCCCTCACTTACTCAAGAGATATCGGGATATATTCAAACAAATGAGATTAAAGCTAAGGGCAGTCAGACTTCGTCTGAAGATGCTGCTTATGCATTAAGTGAAATGAGAGTTGAGCGTAGTGAACAAATAGGCTTGGTTCAATGTATAAATAATTCTCATGATTATGCAATTGCACTAAGTGGTGGGTTATTGGATGAAGATATAGCTATAAAGTTGGCTAGCAGAATTTTTGATGCCTTTCTTGTTGAAACTGCTTTGGAAAGAGGAGCTGAATTTTCTTTGCCTGTTCAAAGAGTTTTGGTTAGTGTCTTTGGCAAATGTAATAGTTCTGACAAGGCTGAAATTGCCTTGAATCTTATTAGAAATCCCAAGATCGATGCTTCTTTACATGCCGAGTTACAATCTTATATTCCTAGTAATGTGGTACCTTTTATACCTAAAGAAGAGGTTAGTTCTTTAGCTAGCGAGGTTTCCGGGCAAGCGGTTACAATGAGCGGTCAAGCGGCAAAAATAGAAGATATTATTACACAAATCCAAAGCTTAACTATTTCTCCAAAGGAAAAATTCAATTCAAATATAAGTCGCCTAAATAGCTCTTCGGGGCGTATGGAATCTGCACCGCAGAGCAAAACAAAGGCTGTTAAGTATTTAGGTGATATGACGTTAAGGAGTAGGGTAGACGGGCAAGAGCGTACAACTGTAAAATTAGAAGATATTTCGATTGAAGATTTAACTAAGTTTTTAAGGAATAAAAATTCAGATTTTGACATTAATGATTTAAAGGCTCGTGGTGTTGAATTTCTAGCTGAGAAAATAGCTAATCCAAATGTAAGTACATATGCTAGTTATTTCTATTCGGAACTTGTGGGCTTGGCAAAGGAGTTAAAAAATAATGGTGTTAAATCAGAGGATCTTGAGGAGTTATTTGAAACAACGCATTTAGGGCAGCAAATATGGTCACAGGTTCAAAGAAAAGAACTTTCTGAATCAAGTGGTCTCGATAGTCATTTAGCCTAATATTGTTAGTTATTGGTGATAAATCTAATTTATTATTAATATTATTTACATTTCTTTTTTTCTACAGATTCTAAGAAAATTAATTATAAGATTATTGCTATTTATTGTTAGATATTGCTAGATTAATACTTTATATCAAAGGGGTTAATGTTGGCAGATTTGCAAATTAGGACAATAAATAGAAAAGCTTTTACTATAATAGAGCTAACTTTAGTCATTGGTATTATATCTATATTATTATCTGCAGTACTATATGCGCGTAATTTACTTGTTAATAATAAGTTGTTGATTATTTCAAGCGAGTATCAGCAATTAAAAACAGCATATTTTGATTTTAATATGTTATATGATGCAGTTCCAGGTGATATGAATAATGCTTATGATTTTTTTGGTACAGCTTGTGGTACTGATGATGTTATTGCAAATGGTGGTTGTAATGGAGATGGAGATGACTCTATTGAAAGTGAGGATGAATCATTTAAATCTACTCAACATATGGCTTTAGCAAGTTTGGTTAATGGTGAATATAGTGGGGATGTTAATACAGGATCTTCCGATGATAAATTTATTAAATCACATTTCGATTTTGGTTATTTTTCTCCAATCCTAGATAGTTCAACGGAAACATCTGAGTATAGAGGAAGGTTTGACAGATTTCATTACATTGTTTTTGGTAAGATTAACAGTGCAGGTATGCCTTATGATCCACTGCTATCTCCCCAACAGGCTTTAAAAATTGATAATAAATTAGATGATGGTGTGATGTGGAATGGTATTGTTCAAATTAGATTTTATAATGCAGAAAGTTGTAATGGAAGTGCTCTAGTATTAGTAGGGAATTATAATATTGATGATACATCCATCTTATGCAATGTACTATTCTATATTGATGTGAATTAGTTAATTATGCAGATGAAAAAAGCTTTTACGTTATTGGAATTATCTATTGTTGTTGGGGTAATAAGTATATTACTTAGCATGGCCTTAATATCTCGTGAGTTTATAGCTAATGCTCGTATTAAAAAGATTATATATGAAATTAATGATCTAGAGACAGGAATAAAAAGTTTTTATGATATTTATAATGGTTTGCCAGGGGATTTAAAGAATGCTACAAGCTTTTTTGATTCAGCAATTAATGGAGATGGTGATGCAAAAGTTGAATATAGTTCTGAATCCTATAATGCAATGGTGCATTTAAGTGCTGCGGATTTAATATTAGGTGGTTATGCTGCTACAGAATCTGATTATGCCTTTAGATCAAGTGCTAAGCTAGGTAGCGTTATGAGGTTAATTTATACTGCGGAATTAGAAGGATTCTTGGTACAAAATGTAAATGTTATTCAACTGGGTGAAGCAAATAATGGTAATAATGCCATATTTGCCCCCGCTGATGCAGAACGCCTCGACTCCAAGCTGGATGACTCTAGGCCTAATACTGGGCGCGTTACATATCGTGTTTTCGGCACTACAACAGCATTATTATGTACAAATAATACAGATGACTACTATGTGGCAAGTCAGACAAAAGGGTGTAATTTAGTGCTGCAGTTAGATTTGCAGTAATAATGATTATAGAGGGTTTATATTAATACCAGATCCAATGGCCTCGCTTACATTCATAAAGCCATTTATTTTTAGAGTATAAGCCAATTCCTTGTTAATTTGATTTGCCAGATCTAGGCCTTTATAGATTAGACCAGAATATATTTGGACTAAGCTAGCCCCATTAAGAATACGGTAATATGCATCATCAGCTGAGTCAATACCACCAACACCAATAAGAGGTATTTTTCCATCAGTTTCAATATAGATTTCAGATAGGATTCTGTTAGCTAGAGTTTTGAGTGGTTTGCCACTTAGGCCACCGCTTTCATTTTTATTCTTACTTTTTAATAATTCTGGTCTTGTGGTAGTGGTATTACTGATAATAAGACCATCAAATTTATACTTGGTGCTTATAAGGCAGATGTCTTGAAGAGATTCTTCGGTTTGGTCCGGGGCTATTTTATATAAGATCGGTATTTTTTTATTATGATCTTTTTCTAGCCTTTTTGATAAGTTCCTGATATTGCGGGCAAGAGTATCAAGGTTGTCTAGAGATTGAATATCTCTTAAATTAGGAGTATTCGGTGATGAAATATTAATTGTAAGGTAGTTTGCAACAGGGTAAAATCTTTCCACTAAGGTTAGGTAATCACTTAGGAAATCTTCTTGATGCTTGTTTTTACCAATATTTATTCCAATTGGAAAACCTGCCGGAATTTTATTTTTACCTTTTGTAAAATTTTTCTGAAACTCTAACATACCAACATTATTAAAGCCAAATCGGTTTATAATGGCGTTATCCTCTTTTAAGCGAAATAACCTTGGTTTCTCATTTCCTATTTGTGGTTCGGGTGTTACGGTTCCGCATTCAATGAAACCAAAGTTGTAATTATATAATTTACTAAAAACTTCTGCATTTTTATCATAGCCAGCTGCGAGCCCAACGGGGTTTGTAAAATACATATCGAAAATATGATTTTCTAAGATATGGGAGAGCTCAGAACGCTTTTTAAATGATAGATATTTTAGGTAATTAATACTTAGATTATGAGAAAACTCCTCTGGAAGTAGAAATAAAAATGGACGTAAATATTTATAATAACCCATAGTTTAATTTACATTGATATTTTATATAAAAAATATATTACTGATTTTATCTTAAAGATAAAAATTATGCTAAATTACAAACTCTTATTGTTAGACCATAAATTTCATAAATCTACTATAAATCTTATTTTAGGTATGGAGTAGGTATATGAGATCTACACTTACTAAAAATATTTGCACAATAATTTCATGGCTATCTTTAATTCTATTACCTAATATTGCTAATTCTGAGGATTTGGTCGAGTTTTCTGTTTTTGAGCAGGTATATTTAAGTCAAAAAAATCAAGCTATAGAGGATAAACGTCAAACTAATTATGAGTTGGATCGTTTTAATTATAAGAGTGAATATTTAGATCCTGATGATAAGCAAGAGGTATCAGATTATAATTTTGATATTTCAATCTCCACCAATAGCGATGCAAAGAAAAAACGATATGCATTGAATAATAAAGCATATTTAAGTCTTATTGAGGGAGATTACGAGGCTGCAATTTTTTACTATGAAGAATTTCTTAATAAATATGGCTCTGATCCTGATATTTTAACTGCTATTGGTTCAGCCTATCATCGTTTAGGCGATATTGAAACTTCTAAGCAATTTTATAGCGATGTTTTATTATCAGACCCTGATCATGAGGTTGCATTGAATAATTATATTGTGCTGGTTGGTGAAGATATGCCTGATGAGGGGATTGCATTATTGCAAAATATTAACATGTTACATAATAATAAAATAATATCTGCACAATTAGGTTATTTATATGCTATGAAGCATGATTATACAAGTGCAAAGGATTCTTTTGAAGAGGCTTTTAAATCAGATAATAATGATATTAAGCTTTCTTATAATTTAGCACTTAGCTATGATTATTTAGGTAATAATAGAAGTGCATATTTGCTATATAAACAAATCCTATATAATTCACGATATCGAAATCATCAAAATCTTATACCAAGGAATTCTGTTCATAAAAGATATAAAGTGTTAGAACGTTTAATTCAAGAAAGCCAAGGAGTTAATAAAAATGGATAATCCACAAGAAGTTCTTAACAAGATTTTATCATGCGCCAAAAAAGACGGTGTTTCGGATATTCATATAATTCCTAATTTACCTATTAGAGTTAGGTTGAATGGTGAATTAGTACCTGTAGGGTCTTTTACACTTTCAGCTGAAGAAGTTGATGAAATTATTGCTTTAACCTTATCTAAAGAAAGTTATCAGATTTATAAAGAAGAGTTGGAATTTGATTTTGCATATAATTTTGGAGATTATTGCCGTTTTCGTGTTAATGCATTTCATAATATATCTGGTGCTTGTGCAGTTTTTAGAAAGATACCTTCTGAAATTCCAGATATTACAGAAATTAATGCACCTGATATAATTAAGGATTTATGTAATTTACATCAGGGGTTGGTTTTGGTTACTGGTCCCACAGGATCAGGAAAATCAACGACATTGGCGTCGGTGATTAATTATATTAATCAAAACAAGCAGAAGCATATATTGACGATTGAAGATCCTGTAGAGTTTGTCTATAAATCTGATAAGAGCTTGATCAATCAAAGGCAAATTGATCAATCAACAAAATCCTTCCCCAATGCTCTTAGAGCAGCACTTCGTGAGGATCCAGATATTATTTTAGTAGGTGAGATGCGTGACCCTGAAACGATACAACTAGCACTTTCGGCAGCTGAAACAGGGCATTTAGTATTTTCTACTTTGCATACTAATAATGCTTATGAGTCGGTAAATAGAATATTAGATGTATTTCCTGCAGAAAGTAAAGGGCTTGCAACTTCTTTGTTATCTACGGGTTTATCAGCTGTTATATCACAAAGATTAGTACCATTGAAAGATGGAAATGGTCGTCATCCAATTCATGAAATACTTATTTCAACCAATGCTGTAAAAAATCTAATTCGTGAAGGAAATATTCCACAAATATATTCTATGATACAGGTTGGAAAAAAACATGGTATGCAGACAATGATAGAAAGTGCTGAGGCTGCTGTATCAAAAGGATTAGTTAGTGATGAAATCTTATCAATTTTAAAACCAACAAAAGAATAAGGTGATGGTACGTAATTTAATTTCAATAGATGATTTTACATTAGAGGAGCTTAATAAGATCTTTGAGAAGGCTAATTATTTTGTTAAAAATCCAATTTCAGATATTTTAATTAATAAGAAGTTAATCAATCTCTTTTTTGAGGCTTCTACTAGAACGCGCTCATCCTTTGAAATCGCGGCAAAAAATATGGGTGCAGAGGTTATAAATATAGATGTATCAACATCTGCAGTTAAGAAAGGTGAGAGTGAAATTGATACTATAAAAACCCTATCTGCAATGAATCCTAATTTTATTACTATAAGGCATTCAATAGGAGGTTTCGTAAAAAAATTATCTGAATATACAAATGCATCTGTTATAAATTCTGGGGATGGTGCAAGGGAACATCCTACCCAGGCATTATTGGATTGCTTTACAATTTTACAAAATAAGAATCAAATTGAAGGGTTGAATATTGGTATTTGTGGAGATTTAATAAATTCTAGGGTTGCAAGATCCAATATTAAATTATTGTCTAAAATGGGAGCTAATTTATATCTAATAGCGCCTCATAGCTTAATGCCCAATAAGCTTAACATACCTAATGCTAAGCTTTGTTACTCACTAAAAGAGGTGGTAAAAGATCTAGATGTATTAATGACCCTTAGAATTCAAAAGGAACGTATGAAGAATTCTATTATTGCTTCAGAGAAAGAATATGGTTATTTCTTTGGTTTGAATGATCATAATTTGATAAATCGTAAACAAGATTTAATTATTTTACATCCCGGACCAATTAATAGAGGTGTTGAAATTAGCAATGAGTTTGCCGATAGTCTCTCATCAATGATTCTAAAGCAGGTTGCAAATGGCATTGCAATAAGACAGTCAGTATTGACATTTTTAGACATTTAAGTTCTTTTTTGGTAAGTGTCTGATTTATGGATAGAAACTGTTTTATGAAGATATGTGGTTTCCTAAGCTATTATCTATTTATCACTAGAAGTTTACAATATAGTTTGTTATATATGCGCACCAATAAATAACATGGATAGATATATGAGATAATGTGCGATATTTAGATTGGATATAAAATAGTAAGTTACATAAATCTTTAACAGAATCAAAAGAAGGGAGAGATGATACAACCCTGGTAAATAATATTACTAGAGTTTTGCAAGTGCTAAAATAATGAATTAATAAAATCTAAAATTGACTCGGCTCTTCTCATATATTTTTTATGAGCAAATTACCTAAGCTATAGAATGGAAAAGCAATATAAGTTTATTATTGATTTTAATAAAATATTTTAGAGATCTATGAGATATCAAAATCAAAAGAATAAGGACATATATAAGCCGAATTTAGATCTATTATTATCTAGTGATGATGAAATAAGTTATGAGGAAGATGAATTAAGATTACGATTGGAAAAAGAAATCGATTTGCTATTAGCAGATGACCCATCAATTGAACAAATCTCTGAAAAAGAAAAAGTTATTAAAAGTTCAGGGGCTATAAATGCAACTCAAGAAATTTTTTCATCATTAGGTGCTGTAAATGGTGATTCTATGTCAGAAAAATCTTCAGATGACGGAATAGTAACAATAAAAAAAAAGAAAAAGAAAAAAAAGAAAAAAAGTAATCCTTCTCCTAATGATCAGGAATTTAATTTGGAAATATTAAAAGCAGAATTTAAAAATTCTTTAGAAGAATGCTTCTCTATTGACAGCAGATTAATAGTAATAAAAAAAGATTTTAAGCAATTATCATATGTTGTTAAGATTGAAATATTTGATAAAGTAAAATCTAATTTTGATGATTCTGAAAAAGAGTTAAAACAAATCCCAGAATTATATAAAAGAATAAATCAAATATATCAGTTAATAGAGTTAGATTTACTATCTTTTATAGAAGAGCAAATAAATGAAGTATCAATAGAAGAAATTAATTTAAATATTAGAACTAGAATCTTTGCTTTAATAAAGTCTGCTATTAATCAGGATATGATGACAGCAAATAATGTTTTTAAATGGTTTGATAATGTATGTGACAAATGTTCTTTTTCAGATGATCAATGTGAAATTATAATTAGTTATTTATTGCATGATAAGAAGATTGCACCATGTAATGTTCCATTGTGGAATCAGGCCTTATTAAAGGTTAAAAACAAAAAATTCCAAAGCCTTACAAGCAGCTTTATCAAGGTTGGGATTAATGTTGGAGTAATAGATATCAAGAATATTGATGAATGGTTTGAGGCTATAAGTTTATGTAATTCTTTTGGTGCAAGTGAAGTAGCTAGGCAGGTAGTGCATGGGCTGAGAGCATCACAAGAGGCTCCAATATCAGACATAGAAAAATGGGCAAATAAAATTATTAATAAAAGTAATTTAGCAGAAGAGTTTGTCCGACAATTATTCATACAATCATATTATCCCAATTATAATAATAGGGCTAAAGAAACAAAATCATATAAAAGTTTATTAATAACTATAGCTGTTAATCAGCTTGTTTCTATGGGTTATAATCAGCAAATAATAACATTAGTGAATGACATAAAATATAGTGAAATAATTAATAAAGTAATTGTACAATATCTGAAAGATGAAAAAGTTTCCCTAGAAAATATTGCAGAGAAGTTTGAGGCTTTCCCAAAAATGTTAGCAGCTATAAAAACAGCAAGTGATTATATAAGTATAACATATGGCCCGGGTATTATTCAAAATGATGCTGAAGTTTTTTTGGCGACTATATTAAACAGATTACCTCTCTCAAATAAGAAAATTATGCTACAAGATATTATGTCGTCATATATTTTTAAAACAGATAGAATTAATTCAACATATCAAAAAATTAAATCTTTTTCAACCTTGATACATCTCTTAATAACGGATAAGAAAGTCGAAGAAGAATGTTTATATAAGCGAACATTATTACAAACAGCATATCATGCTATTAATCAGAATATAATAACTGTAGTGAATTTTGGAGATTGGTTTGATCTTATTAAAGAGAATAATTTTGATTATGATTTCTATGCGGACTTATATTGTAGTATAGAAGATGCAATAGTATCAAAAAAGAAAGAGTTATTAATATCAGATTTAGAATTATGGCAAAATATATTAGAACAAAAATTTTATTCTAACAAAACAGTTAGAGATGAAATAGATTGTTATTCAGGAAAAAGTATAGCAATAAAAAAAATAGATAGCGATGCTCTTGGGAATAAGAGAAAGTTACTTGCAAATGGGTTTTTAAGAAAGAATAAATTTGTAATTAATGTTACAACTATAATGTGTAGTCAGAGCGATAAATCTGAGCTATTAAAACATAATAATTTTTATGAAGCGCTGGATATTATAATTAAGGAGTTAGATATAAGGTTATTTTTATTGCCATTAAGAGTTGAGCAGATTGAAAATTACCTTCAGGCGAATGAAACTCTATCTCATCGTAGGCAAGTGGGTGTATCTGATAGTTTAGCCGTCCCAATTGATGACTTCCTAGAGGGTAAAGGCAAATTATCTATAAATCAGATCATGGATATGTTTAAAGCAACTAATGGTGCGATGTTGTTAAGTGCTGTGAAAAATCAGCTAGATAGAGGTTTGGAAGAGGGGTTGCATGAAGATTATTTTTTTAAGCTACTGAGAAAGCTAGACTTTTCCTATTCTGTTTATGATGTATTTAGAATTGATATTGACAAAAGTGAGTTAGCAATCAACCATTTAATGGTTAAATATGCAAATATATGTGGTATTATTACTCCTGATAAATCATCAATTGTAAGATTTAGTCAAGAATTAGAGGCAGATTATCATTTTATTATGGATAGTTTTTTTCGGTATTGCTTTTGTGAGAAAAATTTCAAACTTAATAACGTAATTAAATGGATTTACCTTTTTGATGATTTACTACCAGTTGAATATAGTACAAGTCAGATAAAAAGTTTTTATAAAGATGATCAAGATTGTAACATGTATTATATTTTAAATATATGTTTAGATTCTCATATATTTGTTGATGAAGTAATGCAGAGGGGTTCTAATGAGAAAAATATTGTTAGGAATATTACTCAGTTTAAAATTATTTTAACTCACTCCTTAATAACTGAAGAACAATCAAAAACACTCTTAAAGCTAGATAATGACGATATTTTAATGATATTAAAATCTATCTGGGAGGATCCAGATCTAACTAAAGAAAATATCTCAGAAATTTTTGACAACACTATCTCTGATTTTGGTATAAGAGCAGAAATAGTTAAAGATGAATTGGAACAATTAAAAACTAAAACTTGGTCATTACATTAATTTATTCTTCACGGAATGCTTTGTAACTACTTTCAAAAATAGGTGCAAAAATATAATTTAGTAATGATCGCTCACAAGTAATGATAAAAACATCAACTGGCATTCCTGGATATAAAATAATTATTTTCTTAGTTCTTAGTCCCATCCTCTTAGGCTCTATCTGATAAGTGTCGATAGATACTGATGTAATATTTGCCACTAACTTAGTTAGTTTCTTTGTTTTTTAATACTGAATGTTCTTTTTTATATTTTGCCTATTTTCATCTTATAAATATCTTGTGAGTTTCTTTTTTATTTTTATCGATTTGTAAAATTATCTCACCTATTTCCTCCGGTGGTTTTTATAATGACGTAACCTATTTTGGATAATATATCTCCATATTCTATATTGCTATATTACTTAGCTAATAAATTGAATATTAATTTATTGTATAACATCATGCAAAATAGCAGAATATTTTAAATATAAATTTTAAGAAATATCTCGAAGTTTTGCAATAATCTCTGGATTTACTAAAGTTGATATATCGCCTAAATCATTATTATTAGCAGATATTTTCTTTAAAATTCGTCTCATTATTTTACCTGATCTAGTTTTGGGGAGGTCAGCAACAAAACAGATTTCTTCTGGTTTAGCAATACTACCAATTTGCTCTTTGATAATTGCATTAATTTCTTCTTTGATATTCGTATTTTTAGCAATTACATAGGCTTTTATTGCTTCGCCCTTAATTGAGTGAGGATATCCAATTACTGCTGATTCAGTTACGCTGGGATGCATATTAATAGCATTTTCAATTTCAGCTGTTCCAATTCTATGACCTGAGCTATTTATTACATCATCAATTCTGCCGATAATTCTAAAATTTCCACTATCGTCAAAAAGAGCACCATCACCACAAAGGTAATTGCCAGGAAATTGATTAAAGTAAGTTCCAATACAGCGAGTATGATCACCCCAGATTGATCTTATCATTGATGGCCATGGAGTTGAAATGCATAAATAACCAGACTGATTAGCATTTTTTACTTCATTTCCTTCTTCACTAATAAGAGTAGGGAAAATGCCTGGTAATGGTGTTCCAGCAAAACTAGCTTTTGAATTATCAAATGCTGCTAGATTTGAAATCATAATGCCGCCTGTTTCAGTTTGCCACCAAGTATCTACAAGATTACATTTGGTTTTTCCTACATTTTCGTAAAACCATTTCCATGCTTCTTCATTAATTGGCTCACCAACTGACCCAATTACTCTCAGAGATTCCATTTGATATTTGTTAGGAATATCAGATCCAAATTTCATTAACATTCTAATTGCGGTTGGAGCTGTATAAAAAGTTGTTACATTATGCTTTTCAATGATTTGCCAGAATCTATCAGCTTCTGGATAAGTTGGTATACCTTCAAACATAACGATAGTTGATCCGGCAAGTAATGGTCCATACATCATGTAACTATGACCAGTTATCCAACCAATATCAGCAGTGCAGAAAAATATATCTTCATCTTGGTAATCAAAAACATTCACGAAGCTATAGCCAGCATAGGTCATATAACCTGCGCAGCTATGTACGACGCCTTTAGGTTTTCCAGTTGATCCTGAAGTATATAAAATAAATAACGGATCTTCACTATCCATTATTTCTATCTCGGCTGTTCTGGCTGATTGATCTATTTCATCATTAATTATTAATTCACGTTTATCTTTAGTTTGACTTTCTTCTCTTGCAAAAATAAAGATATTCTCAATTGATTCTGTTTGTTTTGTGGCTTCTCTAACTATATCAATTAAATTAATTTTCTTAGCACCCCTATAAGTATAATCGCTAGTAATAACTAATTTAGCCTCACAATCTTTAATTCTAGACTCTAATGATTTTGCTGAAAAACCAGCAAAAACAACGGAATGAATAGCACCAATTTTAGCGCAAGCAAGACAGGCCGCAACACTTTCGATCATCATGGGCATATAAATGCAAATCCTATCACCTTTTTTTAGGCCATATTTTTTATATAGATTTGCATATTGGTTAACGCGTTCGTAAAGCTCCTTATAGGTAATTTTTTCAGAAGGTTTATTTATATCATTATGTTCAAAAATAATTGCCGTTTTATCTGCATTTGTTTGAAGATGTCGGTCTAGGCAATTTTCAGTGATGTTTAATTTAGCGTTTCTAAACCATTTAAAATTGGCATTTTGATAATCACATGAATAAACTTGATCCCATTTTTTTTGCCAGCTATATTGGTCAGCTATTATACTCCAAAAATCTCCAAGGCTGGTTTTCGCTAGCTGAGATTTTTGAATATAATCATCTTTTGATTGGAATTTATAAGTCATTAGATATTAAAAATTATTTTAGGAATAGATTAAAATGAATCGCCACAAGGAACAAGTTTTTTCTCCATATTCAAAAGATCAGCTTTATGATCTTATTATGGATATTGAGAAATATCCCGAATTTTTACCATGGTGCAATAGGGGTACGGTATTATCTTCTAGTGATAAGCTTATAGAAGCCGAGCTAACAATTAACTTTAAAGCATTTTCATATAGTTATATTTCTGAAATATCTGTAGAACAAACATCAGAGTTTTGTCAAATAAATGTGAAGCAGAAAAAGGGTCCTTTTAAAAATTTACTTAATATCTGGCATTTGCAAAATCAGGAGGCAGGAACATTAATAGATTTTACTATTGAATGTGAATTACGAAACCCATTTATCGACGGTATACTTAGAATGTTTTTTGATTTAGCTTATAAAAAAATGATGAGCGCATTTATGGTAAGAGCACAGGAATTATATTCTTAACCAACCTGCGGATTTTAGTTTTGTCATTTATAAAATGACGCTCTTACCTCATGGCTCTGTGCCTTATAATCTTGCGTAATCTTGGCAATGGGATTAATTCTATTACCTTCGTAATCATAACCAAGATATTTATTCTCATCAAGATCATGGGCAGTAAAATGTGTCATTATTTCAGGCAGACTAGCCTCTAATGCATTAGTTCTAACTTCCGCTAATTGCGGATTGTTGTATGGGTATTTCAGCTCAATCATTGCTTCATAAATAGCTTTAGAACGATTTTTACCTTTCTCACAATTTATTATTATTGGCAAATGCTGATACTTCTGCTCATTGATATCATCATCAATAGCAATTAATGATTCCGCTATAAGAGTTTGAACAATTTTATGTCCATAAAATAAATCTTCAATATGAGGTAACTGATAAAAATCTATTATTTTACCTTCATGCATTATTCTATTTTTAGTTATTACTGGTTCTGTTAAAAGCTTTCGGTTGGTGACTACAAATCTGTCGATGATATTTTTTACTTGAGTTAATTGTGAAATTGCAAATTTGATTTCAATCAATGATCTTCGGTCTAACTCTAATTTTGTCTGCTCAATAATTTTATCTTCACAAAGATTTATTCGATTAGCTGAAATAGCAATAATATGAGTTTTCTCGGGTAAAAAATCAAAGTAATTAAGCAATCCTCTGGAATTTATATCAGTTGGTTGTGATGTATAAAAGACACCTGCTTCATCAAGTCCAACTAGAGGAGTAAATACGATGCTATCTCCGTGTCTTAAATGTTTGAAATATTTTAAATGATCAATGACAGGATAAGTGCCTCCAAATATTAATGTGTCTAACAGGCGTGTCGTTGGTAATTGATCGATACTCATTCCTAATGAATTACTAGGGGCATTGAAGTATAACAATAAGACTTCTTTGGTTTTATCTGGTAAAATTATATGCTCAATAATATTATTAAATAGTCTTTGCCTTAGCTCTTCTAGATGCTGATTTTTATAGATATTATTTAGCTTAGAACAAATAAAAATAATTCGTGGTATTTTTTGCAAATAAGATATTCCTGTTGCATTAAAAGAGGAGATGTCAGCTTTTGCTTCAATCTCTGTTGCTTGAAAAATCTGAGGGTAAGTTTGTTCTAATAAATTAACTATTACACCTAAGCTTAGTAACTTTACTTTGCTAGAACATTGAATAGATGAAGTAAAAAGTGATGAAAAAGATTCTAATATTTGAGATACTACTTCAGTAGGTCTAGCAGCTATTACTTTTTCAATATCTTCTAAACAACAGCCAAAAACCTCTATCAATCTTATAGAGTATACTTCTTTATATTTAGAATAATCTACAGTTATTTCCGGCTTTATAGTGTCTTCAGCAAGCTTATTTAAGTTGCCTATAGTGCTAATTCTTCTCATTGTTTTAATACTTTTCTAATTAGTTAGGGGATGGTGTATAAAAGACTTTCTCTTAAGGCTGATTATTGATTCATTTTGAATGAGTCAATGTACTATCAATAAATTGCTTGGTTAAACTAATTGAAAGAGGGTTGATAGAGTGATCTAGATTTTTGATGATATGTAATGTATTTGGAATATTCTGTTCATCTAAAAAGCTTGAAGCTTTTTGGGAAGTTTCACAAGGTATTACCATATCGTCTTCTCCATGAATCAGGCATATATTGGAGTCGTTGCAAGTTTGATCCTGGAATGCTGCAGGAATCATGCCTCCAGAATGTGCAATTAACCCAGCAAAGCCTTCTGCTTGGGATAAGCCATAATGTAATATCAATAAGGCTCCTTGAGAAAAGCCATATAAGTAAATATCTTTATTTTCTAGTTTGTATTTAGCTTTTAACTCGCTGATATATCGGTCAAACTGAGGAGTTATTGTTTGAAGTTCTTGCATTAAATATTCAGGATTTAGGCTACCAACATTATACCAATAAAAAGATTGATCCATTGCTATGTTAATATTGGGTGCATCTGGCGCTATAAATAATGTACTTTCTAAATTATCTTCTAGATATGGGTATAAGCTAAGCAAATCTTGACCATTTGCATAAAATCCATGGATAAAAATAAATAATTTCTTAGGGTTTGGTATTGTATTACCAATATGAGTATTAAAACAAAGCATGTGAATAAAGTTGATTAAAAGTCTAAGCGTGATTCAAAGGCTGTCTTTACAGTTCCTTCATCTAAATAGTCTAGCTCAGATCCGAGTGGAACTCCTTGAGCAAGTCGTGTAATTTTAAGGTTTTTATTTTCTATAAGATCAGTAATATAAAAGGCAGTTGTTTGTCCTTCTATAGTAGGGTTTGTTGCTAAAATAACTTCCGTAATATTTTCAGATTCTATTCTTTTATTAAGATTACTAATTTTTAGATCTTTAGGCGATATACCTTTCATTGCTGATAAAGTTCCGCCTAACACATGATAAACTCCTTTAAAGCAACCAGATTTCTCAATAGCCCATAAATCTTCTATTTGCTCAATAATACATAATATATTATTTTTGCGCTTTTCGTTAATGCAAATCTCACATAAAGAATCAGAAGAAATATTACCACAGTTATTACAATATTTTATATCTCTTGCAACATTAGATAATTGAGAGCTGAGTAGGCTCATCAAAGTTTTATCTTTTATTAAACCAAGTACGATCCGGCTCGCAGATTTTCTACCAATTGAAGGTAGTTTAGTAAATGAATTAATTAATTCATTTATGTTAGGATCCATTATTGTTGTTAAATAGATTCTTTAGATCATTCATATCACCTATATTATTTGTGATATGAGAAAATAAGTGTTTTGACTCAACATCGAATTGCTCTTTTGCGCTATTAAATGCTGCAATGATAAGATCTTCTCTTACTTTTGTTTGCATAGGACTATTCAAACTTTCATCAACTATTAAACTTTTAAACTTACCATCACCACCGATGCTAACAGACACTAGACCTCCTCCAGAACTTGAAGTAAAAGATTTTGTTTTGAACTCTTGTTGATTTTGTTCAAATTCTTTTTTGAGCCTGTCAGCTTCTTCCATTATTTTTTTAAAATCCATCTTTAATATCTGAAAAATTAATTCTTGGGTCTATAGCGACATAAATAATATCACTGATCAGATTAAAGACAAGCCCAATTAGGCTATAGATATAAATAGTTGCAAAAATAACAGGATAATCTCGTGATATTGCAGATTCAAAACCAAGTAGCCCAAGTCCGTCCAATGAAAAAATAATTTCTATAAGCAGTGAGCTAGTAAATAAAATCTTAATTAATGTTTCTGGGAATGAAGATATAACAAGAATCATACTGTTACGAAAAACATGGCCATAGAGAATCTGACTTTGGTTTAACCCTTTTGCTTTAGCTGTCAAAACATATTGTTTTGATAATTCATCAAGAAAGCAATTCTTGGTTAACATAGTGAGGGAAGCAAATCCGCCAATTATTAATGCAAGAGTTGGTAAAAATAGATGCTGGATATAATCTTTTATTTTACCGAAAAAACTTAGTTCTGTAAAGTTATCAGATATTAATCCTGAAAGTGGGAATATAGGCACATAGCCACCTTTTGCGAATATGACAATAAGAAAAATTGCAAATAAGAAGGCCGGGATAGAGTAAAATGTAAAGATGATGAGACTTGAATATAAATCAAATTTACTACCATTAGCTACAGCTTTTTTAATACCGAGAGGAATTGAAATTATATATATAAGCAAAGTGGACCATAATCCTAAAGAAATTGAAATAGGTAATCTTTCTATAATAAGATCTGTAACTTTCTGACCTTTAAAAAAACTTTCACCAAAATTAAATGATAAGTAATTTTTAACCATTAATAAGAACCTCTCTAAAGGAGGTTTATCAAAGCCAAAGCGTGTTTTTATCTCTAAAACTATTTCATTATCAAGACCTTGATCCTTAAGATAATTATGGTCTTTTGTAAGCTGAGTTGAGTTGAGATCAAGGCTTGTTGTATCCAACATGTTAGTCGATTGACTATTATGATATTTGAGTTGTGCCATTACATGGCTAACTGGCCCTCCGGGAGCAAACTGAATGATGATAAAATTAATGAATAATATTCCAATTAAGGTTGGAAGGATTAGTAATATTCTTTTTGAAATATAGCGTAACATAAAAATCAGCTAGTTAGTGACAACCAATTTCTTTGAGTTTATCGTCTAAGTTTTTTACCAAATTTTGACGATAATTACGATAAAAAATGATGCGTGCTTTTCGATATTTATCGCAGGCTTTTTCAATCTTATCCATGAGCTCGTAAATAGTACCAAGGTTGTAATATTGAGTAGCTGCTCTTAAGTCATTTGATAGCTTATTATTGATTTCCAAGGCCTCAAAATAGTATTTTTTTGCTAGGCTATATTCTTGCATTTTTTGGTAAACTACGCCTATATTTGAAGTTGCATTTGCAACATATAGCCACCTGCCAGAAGATTGGGCAAGAGATGCAAGTCTAGAATAAAAGGCTAGGGCTTGATTATAGTCGCCCATAAGGCGAAAAATATGACCAATATTATTCAGTGCATTATAGTTTTTGTTATCGAAGCTAAAGGCTTTTTCATAATAGCTAAGAGCAAAATTCGGATCTTCAAACACTTCAAAGTTGCCTACATAAACCATATATTTTGATTTATTTTTATCTGAGAGTGAGTTTTGATATCTACTAAGCAGTACATTTTTAGCTTGGCTATAGTCAGATTTTTTTATATTCTGTAATGCATTATTTACAAATTTCTTTGCAATATAATTCCTACTTTCTTTCTCAATTTTTATTAAGGCAATAATTGAGCTTTTAAGGTTTTGAATAATCTCAGGAGGGTATTCTTGGTATAGATTTGTAGGTATTAGCTCGTTTATTAATTCTTCTTTTGGAGAGATGTTTTGCTCCGGTGAAAATGGTGTACGTAAGGAAATAAGTGTATCATAGGTTTTATTAAAAGATGGCACCGTATTATATAAGCCTATAATGCTTGAATATATTATTGGTTTAAATTGCCATATGATAGGAGTTAAAATAAGAAATATTGTTATTTTAAAACTATTTTTAACTAAAAACTTTGCTAGGAATTCAATCATTACTAATAAAGAAATATCTAAGAAATTATTGAATGTAGATACTGCACTAACTCCGCAGTAAAAACAAGTATAAATAAGCTAGCCTAACAGCGCTATACTTATTAGATCGTTAAGAGATACTTAACTTATATAAATAATCAATTTGTACTACTTACTTAGCCAAAGCTTGTTTACCAGAAATAGCCTCTGTAAAGAATGCCTGATCGGTGATTGACATAATATCACTAATGGAAGAATTTTTAGGAATTAATTTATTAGCCTCATTATAAAAATTCTTAGTTGTTCTGGATTTGTCATTGCAGCCATTATCTATTAGTAATGAGTAAACCTCTCGGTTTTTATTTAATACAGCTAAATGAATAGCCCCGATGCCTTCTTCATTTATTAAATCTTTTGCTGTTATAGATTTGAGGATAAGAGAACAAATTTCAAGATTGCCATGATCTACTGCAATATGTAATAAACTCCAGCCATCTTCAGAATTCTGGTTATTCAGTATTTTTGGAGTTGCTAGCGCTAGAAAATACTTTAGCTGATTTTGATCATTATGAATAATAGTATTAACTATATCATCAAAAGTTATATTTTGATGTATTGTTCCTTCATTTTTTCTACTCATTTGTTTGTCTCTCAAAAAAAAATTATAAATATATGTAATATTCCGTCTTAAAGACTTTTTTGATAATCTAAGATATCTTCAAGCTCTTTAATATCTCCGTTGCAATGCAGAACTAAATCACATCCGGCATCTAAGGTTGCTTTGACTTTTGCTTTTGTTGTGCCCTTTAAGGCCTTCATGCAGATATCATCACTAATTATCATATGGGTAAAACCAATCTTATTCCTTATATATTGAATTGCTTTTTTGGATGTTGTTACAGGATTTTCCTTATCTATAGCTTCATAAATAATGTGAGCTGTCATTGCCATGGGCATTTGGTTCATAGCTTTAAAAATAGCAAAATCTGTTTTGATTAACAGGTCTTCTTTAGTTTTTATTATAGGTAATTCTAAATGAGAGTCACAGTTTGCTCTACCATGTCCGGGAATATGTTTTATAATTGGCAGGATATCGCTAGCTGCTAATATCTTACAACATCTCTGTGCGAGCTTTATTACAATCTCGGGATTATCACTATATGATCTTGAGCCAATAACATCATCCGATTCTATAAAAGAAAGGTCACATACAGGTGTGCAGCATACATTTATATCTAGAATTTTTAATCTTCTAATAATTTGATTTGTTGTTTCGTCTATAAGTCTTAAAGCGGCATTCGGATCGGTTTTGTATAATTTTCCAATAATTTTAGCTGCAAGTATTTGATCAGAGAAGATATGATTGGTACGCGAAACTTTCCCTCCTTCTTCATCTATTAGAATTAATAGGCCTGGGTTTTTACTAGCAATTCTTGCTTGCTTAATTAGATTTTGAGTTTGTTCAATAGAGTTAATATTGCGACTAAATAATATTATCCCTAATGGCTCTAATTCTGATAAAAGATTTTTTTCTTCAATGGTTAGATCATATGATTTAATCCCTATTACAAAAGGTGTTGGCATAATTAGTAAAGTAATATCTTAAAGTTGGATAAAAAAGCATGACACTCCGTTCTTGCGAAGAGTAGAACAGAACTCTATTGCCTCACTGGCCTCTTCAAACGGACCAATATATAATTTATATAGAGATGGGGTAGTGTTTTTTACAAAGAATTTCTTATCTTTGATTAAAATAGGAAATGTTAATGTTATTTTTTTTACATGCATGGATATATTCTCTTTATTACTATAGGCTCCTAATTGTAATAAATTATCTTTTTTCTGCTCAATATCAGGCTTTATATCTATAATATTTTCCTCTTGAGATAAAATATTTTTATCTTGCTCTTCATTACTTTGTTTTGGGCTTATTTTGCCTTCTTCTAATGCTTTTGGCTTAACATAGCTAATGTCATATTTGTTATCAGTTACAAAATCAGATATAATCTTTTCTACTTCTTCATCCTGATTTACAGCCTTATCAGGTAGGATTTTATACGGAGAGGAAGTATTTGTAATTTGCTTTAAGGTTCTGTTATTAATCTGGAACAAATATTCATCATAAGCCTTTATCACGATAAAGGCGAATAAAACTAAAGATAAAAGAATGAAGCTATAACGAAGGATTTTATTAGATTTTAACATCATTCCATTTTGTCTAAAGCTTTAATATTGAGTATTTTTAAAACCTTAGCGATTATATTTTTGATGACAAGTAGTAAAATAATACGCCCTTCAGTTACTTTTATATTGTCATGAATAAGTCTTAGTTCGGAACGGTTCTTACCTAGATTCCAGTAGGAATGAAATAGGCCAGATAATTCATAAATATAAGCTGGTAATAGATGAGGTTCATAATTTTTAGTCGCCTGAGCAATTACTTGAGGGAATAGAGCAATCTTCTTAATGATGTCACACTCAGATTTATCAGTAAGATGAATTAGATTGTCGGTATTTAGATTGTTTGTATCTATATCTATATTACGTAACACTGAGCATATTCGTGCATGGGCGTATTGAATATAAAATACGGGATTATCCTTTGTCTGATCAAGAGCTTTTTTTAAATCGAAATCAAAAACTGTATCATTTTTTCTTGAGAGCATTAATAGTCTTAAGACATCGCCACCTATTTGATTAACTACATCTTCCATAGTTATGTAATTGCCAGCACGTTTTGACATTTTGAGCGGCTGTCCATCTTTCAAGAAATTAACTAACTGGCATAATATGGTGCGGCATTCAACTTTATCATTAGATAATGCTTTTACAGCAGCTGTAATTCTTTTGGTATATCCCCCATGATCTGCTCCAAGAATTAAAATTAACTGATCAAATCCACGATCAATTTTATCTTTGTGATAGGCAATATCTGCTGCAAAATATGTCCAGCTACCATCGGATTTCTGTAAAGATCTATCTCTGTCATCACCAAATTCCTTAGATTTAAATAATAACATCTCGGGGTTAATTTCTGTTGTATCATTTTTTTTATTTGAGTGCCCCTTAGGTTTCTCAAGTGTTCCAGTATAGGTAAAGTTCAGCTTGTTTAAATAGCTAATAGCTTCAGTTATTTTATTATTATTATGTAGTTTAAGTTCAGAAGCGTTATGATCATGTTTTACGCCAACTGCATAAAATGAGTCTGTAATCATTTTCTTTATAATATTGGTCGCAAAGATTTTGAGTGAAGGCAAATAGTCTATTTCCTCCATCGACAAATATTTATCTCCATCACATTTTATTAATTCCTTGGCGATATCAATTAGGTAGGCACCAGGATAGAATCCCTCAGGAATGGTTATTTTCCTATCTTCAAGAATTTCTTGATAACGTATATAAAGTGATTTTGCTAACACATCGATTTGGCCACCAGCATCATTAAAATAATTCTCGCGAGTGACATTAAATCCGCTAAATTCTAATAAATTTGCTAATGCGCTACCAATGATTAAGCTACGAGAGTGACCTACATGAACCGGACCTGTTGGATTAGGTGATCCAAACTCAATATTTACTTTCTTACCTTCTCCAATATTATTTGGACCAAATTCTGCCAAGTTGTCAAAGATATAACCAAGATTTTGTTGGTAATATTGGTCGGTTAAAGTAAAGTTTACAAATCCAGGACCAGCGATTTCGATTTTACTAAAGATAGCATCCTTAGTTAGTTCAGATCTAATAAATTCGGCAATTTCTCTAGGTGGTTTTTTCAAACTTTTGCTTAGAATTAAAGCAGCGTTAGTTGCGAAATCCCCATGGCTTTTATTTTTAGGTATTTCAACTGTAATTTTTGCCTTTGCCTCAATAGCTTCAGATTCAAACAAGTTTAAAATTTTATTTAAAATGGCGGTAACAAGATTTAGTTCCATATTCTTTCTGGTAAATTTATCTAAAATAATGAAGCAATATATGTGCTATCAATATTGTATATTTCGTTTATTTTATCGATATGTTTTTTGTTTAATTCTTCGCCTACATTAATTGGTATTTCAGTATGTAGCAATCCTGATGCAATTAATAATGAGTCACAGCCGAAATTATTAGCACCAAGTACATCTGTGATAATTCCATCTCCAACTGCAATAATTTTGTCCTTAGGGGTGTTATAGGTTGATGATATATATTCGTAACTATTTGGATATGGCTTTCCAAAATACTCAACTTTACCCCCCATTTCTAGATATCTATCAGCAACTGCGCCAGCGCATATATGAGATCTACCATCAGCTTTATGAACCATTTTGTCTGGATTGATGCAGTAGAATAATAAATTTTGCTTAAGTGCAATATCCAGTTGAGGCTGCACATCTTGCACTTCTTCGTGAATATCTAGACCAGTTGCAATAACAAAATCGGCATTTTCTGCATTTGATTCTTGCATTTTTGTAGTCCCAGCAAATATATTACGGTCTTTCTCCGGTCCAAGATACAGGTATTTTTGGATTACGCTTGATTTGTTAAAAGAATGAAATGCAACTTCGCCAGATGTTACTATATCTACATATTCCTTACCTTTGTAAATAGAAAAATCTTCTAATCTTTTGCGTGTAGTTTCAGCACGCCTAGGTGCATTGGAAAGAAAAATTATTGTTTTATTTTTTGCATTAAGTTTTGCAATTGTGTCTTTGACATTTGGGTATAACGCCGAGCCATTATGTATAACACCAAAAATATCTAAAATTATAAGTTCGTAGCTATCTATTATATCTAATATGGAGTTTATTATTTTCATTATTTATTACCCGTTCTTTTTTAGTTTCTTCAAAAACATATTACGCTTTAGTGATGATAGGTGGTCAATAAAGCGTATGCCATTTAGGTGGTCGATTTCATGTTGTAAACAAATGGATAAAATACCGGTAGCATTTAGAATCTGTTTTTTGCCATAAAAGTCTAAATATTCTACAGTAATTTCACTATGTCTTTTTATGTTAGCAAATTGCCCAGGAAAAGATAGGCAACCCTCCTTATACACAATATGTTCTTTAGAAATTTTTGTTATGACGGGGTTTACTATAAATAAAGGCTCAGGGTTGTCACTTAAGCCTTCGCCAAGATCATCATATCGTTCATTATCTTGAATATGAATAATTAAAATACGTTTTAATTGTCCAACTTGTACTGCAGCAAGGCCTATACCATTCTCGTGGATCATGGTTTCATACATATCAGTCATTAATTTTTGTATAGTCTTATCTATTTTGACAACAGGTTTTGATGTCTCTTTCAATAAGGGGTTTGGCCATGTGATGATTGGTAATGTAGTCATGTTAGTTTTTAATTCTGTAACCTTTGTTAAATAGGAATAAAGCTATTATAAATGTAAAAACAAAACAAACTAGTAGATATATACCTCCAAATACTAAATCTGCATCATGATATCCGGTCACGGCGTAGCGAGTGCCATCAATAATATAAAAGAAAGGATTATATTTACTTATATTATACCAAAATTCTGGCAAAATATTTACTGAATAGAAAGTACCAGATAAAAAGGAGAGAGGGGTAATGATGTAACTTGTTAATGCTGACATTTGATCGAAGCTATTAGAAAATATTCCACATAAAACTCCTATTGTAGCAAGTAATAATGATGATATTATTAGATAATAGGCAAGTATAAGATAGCTGTTAATTTGATAATCAACAAAGCATCTTATTGCTATAGCTGTTGCAATCGCAACAATAATACCACGAGTGCTTGCGGCTATTGTTGAAGCTAGTACGTACTCTATTGCTGAAATTGGTGGTATAATAACATCGGATATATAACCGAGGATTTTTGATGTACAAAGTGATGAAGAGGAGTTTGCAAAAGCGTTTTGAATCAGTGTCATGGCAATAAGGCCCGGGGTAATAAAGACTGCATAGCTGATAGAGGTTGATTCAATAGATCTTTCACCAAAGGCTAGCGTAAAGATTGCCAAAAATAATAGTGAGTTAATAATAGGTGCTATTATAGTTTGGTTAAAGACTTTGCAATAACGTAGAATTTCTTTTTTGAGTAAACTATATAAACCATAAAAGTTTAAACTATCCTTTTTCATATTCAGGGGTTATGTTGATTTCTTGGTGATTGAATAATCTGACTTTATAAGCTTTATTAATGAAAGTTAAAGCAATTTTATACCAACAATATTTCTTTATAAAAATTTAGTTTCAATGTCTGACTTTGAGCAGTTTATACATAGGGTAAAAGAGGGTATTGACTTAAGTGGTTACATTGGCAGCAAGGTTACCTTGCGTTCTGTTGGACTTAATAAATATAAAGGTTGCTGCCCGTTCCACAATGAGAAAACGCCATCTTTTACAGTTAATGATGATTTGAAATATTATCATTGTTTTGGCTGTGGAGTTCATGGGGATATTATCAGCTTTATGCAGGAGAAGGAAGGTTATGATTTTAAAACCGCATTAGAAATTTTAGCTGAGAAAGCCGGTATTCAACTTCCTGCTTTTAAGAAGGATGAAGAAAAGTCTGATATGAAGCAGCGTTTGCTTGATTTGCACAAACTTGCGGTAATTTTTTATGAAAATAATTTAAAAGATGCAAATCAGGCTATTAAATATTTACATAAGAGGGGTTTTGATAATGATTTAATTGCCAAGTTTTCTCTTGGCTATGCTCCTGGTCAAAATTCTATGTTGAAATTTCTACAAAGCAAACAATTCACTGATCAGGAAATTTTGGCGTCAGGATTAGTTCGCAAATCGAGCGAAGGCAGAAAATATGATTTACTTCAAGATCGAATTATCTTTCCAATTTTTAATCACAGAAATCAGGTAATTGGTTTTGGAGGCAGGGTCATTGGCGATAGTTTGCCTAAATATATTAATTCTCCTGAGACGGTATTATTTAAAAAGAAACAAGTTCTATTTAATATAAATAAGGCCAGATCTATTGCTTATGAGAAGAAGCAAATTATAGTTTGCGAAGGTTATGCTGATGTAATAAAGCTTGCAAAATATGGCTTTGATCATGCGGTTGCTCCACTTGGAACTGCCTGTGGGGCATTGCATTTGCAGCAGCTATGGAAGGTTGTGAAAAATCCTCATATTTGCATGGATGGAGATAAAGCTGGGTTAAAATCTATATATAGATTGTCATTAGAGGCTCTGCCAATAATTAAACCTGGTTATAGTTTAAGTATAGTCTTGCTTCCAGAAGGTCGGGATCCAGATGATGTCGTTTCAGCTATTAATGGTGTAGAAGAATTTAGTGGAATGTTAAGCAATTCTATGGATTTACCAGAGTTTATTTTTCATTATAATGCTGAGCTTGTAACAAATCCTACCCCCACAAACATTGCTGCTTTTGAGGCAGAGATTTATAAATTATGTGAAAAGATCACTGATAGTTATGTAAAAAAACACTTTTTAAGCTTCTTTAAGAAAAAGTTTTATGAATATGGGCGCTGGTCATCTAAGCAAAAGGCTATTACTAATAACCATGTTATAATTCCACAAATAGCTCATAGTAAGCATAGTGAGATATATAAATTGGAGAGGGATATATTAATTTTTATTTTACAAAATCATTCATTATTTCAATCTGAAAAATTCCAGCAAGAGCTTTTTGACCTTGATTTATTGGAGGTTGCATTAGCTAGCTTGTCTAGTTTGCTTCAGGATGAGATAGAGTCTCTTGCATCCATGAGTAGAGATGACTATATTGAATGGCTAAGAAAGATTGCTAGAAAATTTACTAGCCTAGATATAAACTTTGTAGAATTAGTAATATTACCCTCTGATTTGGATCAAGAGGTTGTATATTCTAATTGGCAAAAGATGCTAAAACTTTACTTTTTAGCAAATATACGTAAAGAGTATGAAACATTAGTTGTAAGTGATAATACTTCTGAAGTAGAACGTGCTACAATCTTGCTTGAGCAAATTCTGCATTTACAAAATGAAATAAATAACCATTAACAAATTTAATTATAAAATCTCAATGTCGATCAAACAAAAAAAAATGTTTAAACACGATTCTGGATCTTTAGAGTCAATAGTAAAAAAGCTCATTATTAGGGGTAAAAGAGTTGGTTTCTTAACATATTCTGAGATTAACGAATCTTTACCTAACGAGGCTGTTACGACAATTGAGCGTGTTATAAATACTATTATAGAATCTGGAGTAAAGTTACTTTCTGAACAAGAGGAGGCTAACCAAGCCGATGCGGCAAAAGAGGCCTTGCATGAGGCTAGCGAGAATGATGATCCAGTACATTTGTATCTCAAATCCATGGGTGGTGTTCATTTGTTATCGCGCGAAGAAGAGATCGAGATTGCAAAAAAAATAGAGAGTGGGCGTAAAGTGATGATCACATCTTTATGTTCTTGCCCTTATGCCCTTAGAGGGCTCATGACTATGTATGACGATATAGTAAACGAGGAAAAGCTTTTGCGAGATGTGATCGATTTAGATGCAACTTATTCAAATAAGTTTGGCGGCTTTGATGATGTAGCAGAAGAAGTGGAGAATAAAGAGGAATCAGGTGATGATGGCTTTGCTGGAGATGGTGAAGGCGAGGCAGAGGCTGGGTCCGGGGCGGCAGCGGAAGCAGAAGTAGAAGCAGAAGAAGAAGAGGAGGAAGATGAGTTTGAAGACATGTATGATAGTGAGGGAGGGCTTTCACCAACTATAATGGAGAAGGCATTAATGCCTTATATCCTAGATGAATTTTCTCGGATTGCTAATATTTGTACTAGTATTTTAACGGTACAAGAGGATAGGTTTTATAATTCGGTAGAGGGAATTGATGATGAGGCCAATAGTTTGCACAATTTAGAGGGCTTAAATAAGGATCTAATTAATGTAATTGAGGAGATATATTTCAATCAGATTTTTATCGAGAATATGATTGAAAAGGTTTATGAATTTAATAAAAACTTACGTAAGCTCGAGAGTAGTTTTTTGCAATTGGCTAAGCAATATAAAATATCGAGAGATGATTTCCTAAAAAAATATATTTCTTATGAGATTCGCGATAAATGGGTTGAGAATTTTAAGCCTAATAAAGATAAAAAATGGATATCTTTTTATAAAGAGGAAAAGACAGAGGTTGATGATATTCGAAATCAAATAACTCAAATTGCTAAAACAGTAGGCTTAAATATAGTCGAATTTAAAGAGTTGGTTGCTAGGGTTCAAACTGGTGAACGTGAATCAGCTCTAGCTAAAAGGCAAATGATTGAGGCTAATCTTCGTTTGGTAATTTCGATTGCTAAGAAATATACTAACAGAGGTTTGCAATTTTTAGATTTGATCCAAGAAGGAAATATTGGCTTGATGAAAGCTGTTGATAAATTTGAATATCGTCGTGGATATAAGTTCTCAACATATGCTACTTGGTGGATTAGGCAGGCAATTACAAGATCAATAGCTGATCAATCTCGTACGATTAGAATTCCCGTTCATATGATTGAGACTATTAATAAAATAGTAAGAACATCTAGACAGATGGCATTAGATCTTGGGCGTGAACCAACTAATGAAGAATTAGCCAAAAAATTATGTATTACGGTTGAAAAAATCAGGAAGATTATGAAAATTGCCAAAGATCCATTAAGTTTGGAGAATCCTGTTGGTGATGATGAGGAGTCAACAATTGCAGATTTTATCGAGGATAAAAATGCAGTTTCGCCATTAAGTGCTGCTCTTCATAGTAATTTAAAAGATATTACAACTAGAATCCTATCAAGCCTAACTCCAAGAGAGGAAAGGGTTCTTCGTATGAGATTTGGTATTGGTATGAATACTGATCATACATTAGAAGAAGTAGGTAAGCAATTTTCTGTAACTCGTGAGAGAATTAGGCAAATCGAAGCTAAGGCTCTTAAGAAACTTCGCCATCCAACAAGATCTAAGAAATTAAAAGCGTTCCTAAAGGAGTAATTTTTAGATAGGTGTGGCAGGATATCTGCCGGCTATCATGCCACATATCTAGGCCTTCCTCAATCTCGAGTGGTAGAGCCCAGCCGCTGAGGGTTGTGTAGTAACCTAGATAAGCAGCTTAAAGAGATATGATATCTAGTGTAATATATGAAAAATACAAAGAATTAACCCAATATAAAACACCTAGATTAAGTATTTTGTAGTTGTCAGTTTGATGAAAATAGACTTTACAACTTTTGTTTTGTTATATATTAATACTGGCTGGTCTTGCTATGATTTTATGTGTTATGCAAGCGTAAACATTTTTAAATTTTAGATATTATGTCATTAAAAGAAGTTATAGTTCCTCAATTAGGCGAATCTGTTAGTGAAGCATCAATAGCCGCATGGCATAAACAACCGGGAGATAGTGTAGAAGTGGATGATTTGTTGGTTGAGCTAGAAACAGATAAGGTCACTTTAGAAATCAATTCACCAGCTAAAGGAGTTTTGTCCAAGATTGAAATTGCAGAAGGAGAAACTGTTGAAGTAGGTAATCTTTTGGGAGTTATAGAAGAGGGTGCATCAGGTGGAAAAGTGGTAAATGCTGATGATGAAAAATCATCTGCTCCAGAAGCAACTGAGGCAAAAGGTGATGTTGATATTGCGCCTGCGGCAAAAAAAATAATAGCTGATAATAAGTTAGATGCCTCAAATATTACTGGAACTGGTAAAGGTGGGTTAATTACTAAAGGCGATGTTTTAGCTGCTATAGATAGTGGTGCTAATGCTACGCCTGCTAAGCAAACTGAGGCGTCCCCAGCTGCTAAGCAAGTTGTTTCTGCAGATAGAGAAAAAAGAGTTAGGATGTCTCGCCTAAGACAGCGAATAGCTCAACGATTAAAAGATTCACAAAACACAGCTGCGATACTTTCAACTTTTAATGAAGTTGATATGAAACCGGTTATGGATTTACGTAAAAAATACCAAGATAAATTTGTCAAAGCTCATGATATCAAATTAGGCTTTATGTCACTTTTTGTTAAAGCTGCAGTGAATTCTTTAAAAGCAATACCGACAGTAAATGCTGAAATTGAGGGTGATGAAATTATCTATAAAAATTATTATGATATTGGTGTTGCAGTTGGAACTGAGCAAGGTTTAGTTGTGCCGGTTGTCAGAAATGCAGATCAATTAAGTCTAGCTGGGATCGAGCAAGAAATTGCAAGATTGGCTGGTAAAGCTAAATCTGGTAAATTAACTATGGAAGAATTAACCGGTGGCACATTTACTATTTCAAATGGTGGTACTTATGGTTCGCTTTTATCAACACCAATTATAAATCCTCCAC
The DNA here is from genome assembly GCA_018659605.1 of Rickettsiales bacterium. Lineage (GTDB taxonomy): Bacteria > Pseudomonadota > Alphaproteobacteria > Rickettsiales > JABIRX01 > JADHOX01. The sequence goes on along the minus strand of JABJMA010000002.1, from coordinate 2,519 downwards.
AATCAGGAATTCTTGGTATGCATAATATTGTTCAGCGTCCAGTTGCTATTGATGGAAAAGTTGAAATCAGGCCAATGATGTATTTAGCACTTTCTTATGACCATAGAATCATCGATGGTGGTGAGGCTGTAACATTTTTAGTTAAAATAAAAGAATTCTTAGAAGACCCAGCAAGACTTCTTTTGGATATCTAATGTTTTAAGGGCGGCGCTTTCTCGCCCTTTATATATTTTGGGCGGGATAATCTCGCCCCTACGCAAATAATTTATTGATTTATATTTATGGAAAATTTTGATGTTGTTGTAATCGGTGGTGGACCTGGTGGTTACGTGGCTGCTATAAAAGCTGCACAATTAGGCTTGAAAACTGCATGTGTTGAAAAACGTGGTTCGCTTGGTGGAACTTGTTTGAACGTTGGTTGTATACCTTCGAAATCACTACTTGAATTCTCACATCATTTTCATGATGCTACACATAATTTTGCTGAATATGGAATTGAGGTTAGTAAGCCTAAATCTAATATAGCTAAAATGATGGCCAAGAAAGAGGAAATAATAAAAGGCTTAACCGGCGGGATTGAGGGCTTGTTCAAAAAAAATAAAGTTACTTACTTTAAGGGTTTTGGAACGATTATTGGCAAAGATGAAGTTACTATTAATCTGGATGCTAAGGACCAAAATATCAAAGCTAAAAATATTATCATAGCAACAGGTTCGGAAGTAACCCCTTTACCTGGAGTTGATATTGATGAAAAAGTTATTGTTTCTTCAACAGGTGCTTTAGCGCTTAAACAAGTTCCTAAAAAAATGATTTTAATTGGAGCAGGAGTGATTGGTTTGGAACTTGGTTCAGTTTGGTCTCGTCTTGGTGCTGAAGTTGAAGTGATTGAATACTCTGATAAGATTTGTCCATTTATGGATAAAGATGTTTCTCGTGGATTTAAGAAAATTTTAGAATCTCAAGATTTTAAATTCCATTTAAAACGTAAGGTTACATCAGCAAAGAAAACAAAATCTGGTGTTGAGATCATAGTAGAAGATCAAGCGGGAGGAAATGCAGAAACAATGAAAGCGGATGTTGTATTAGTTGCAATTGGTCGTAGACCTTATACTGAAGGTTTGGGACTACAGGAAATTGGTGTTGAGTTAGATGAACGAGGTTTTATTAAAATTAACGATAAATTCCAAACCTCAATTTCTAATATTTATGCAATAGGTGATGTTGTTCCTGGTCCAATGCTTGCGCATAAAGCTGAAGATGAAGGCGTAATTACAGCTGAGATTATATCAGGTCAGAGCGGTCACATTGATTATAATTTAGTACCTTCAGTTGTTTATACTTATCCAGAAATAGCATCTGTTGGAAAAACGGAAGATCAATTAAAGGAGGCTGGTATAAGCTATAATGTTGGTAAATTCTCAATGATGGCTAATTCTAGAGCCAGGGCTACTTTGTCAGATGAGGGTTTTGTTAAGATTCTAGCAGATAAGAAAACTGATAAATTATTAGGTTGTCATATTATTGGCCGTGAAGCAGGAAATTTAATTCATGAAGCAGTAATTGTAATGGAATATGGTGGTTCATCTGAAGATTTAGCTAGAGTTTGTCACGCGCATCCTACTTTGAATGAATCATTAAAAGAAGCAGCTATGGCAACTTATGGTAAGCCAATACATTCATAGAATTGTAGGACCCAACCCCTACGAAAAATAACAATTAACCAAAGTTAGAGAAAAAATGATACCTAGATATTCCCGAAAAGAGATGACCGATATTTGGTCGGATGAAAATAAATATAGAATTTGGTTTGAAATAGAAGCTTACGCTTGTGATGCTTTAGCTGATAAAGGCGTTATCCCAAAAGAAGCTGCCAAAGAGATTTGGGCTAAGGGTAAATGGGACGTTTCGGAAATTGATGAAATTGAAAAAGTAACCAAGCATGATGTCATTGCATTTTTAACTAATCTTGCGGAATCAATAGGTGATTCTTCTAGGTTTGTGCATCAGGGCATGACATCTTCAGATGTTTTAGACACATGCCTTTCGGTTCAATTAAAACAAGCATCTGACATCTTACTTGTAGATTTAGATAAGTTGCTAGAAGTGCTTAAACGCAGAAGCTATGAGCATAAAGATACAATTTGTATGGGGCGTTCACATGGTATCCATGCTGAACCTGTAACATTTGGTTTGAAGCTAGCTGGTTATTATGCAGAATTTAAGCGTAACAGGGAAAGGTTAGTACTAGCTCGCGATGAGATTGCAACTTGCGCTATTTCTGGTGCGGTTGGGACATTTGCAAATATTGATCCAGATGTACAAGAATATGTGGCGGATAAATTAGGTTTAAAATCTGAGACGATTTCAACTCAGGTTATACCACGTGATAGGCATGCAATGTTTTTTGCAACTCTTGGTGTGATAGCATCATCCATTGAGCGTTTAGCAATTGAAGTTAGGCATCTTCAGAGAACTGAAATGTTAGAAGCAGAAGAGTTTTTCTCGAAAGGTCAAAAAGG
>JABJMA010000059.1 GCA_018659605.1 Rickettsiales bacterium | reverse complement strand
TTGAAACTGTAGTTCATGATGAATTAACTAAATGGTTTGAAGAAAACCCTAAAATTGCCAAACTAATTATAGAAAAAGTCTATGATGCATCTAAAGCAAGAGAAGCTGCACGTAGAGCACGTGAGTTAACTAGAAGAAAAGGTGCTTTAGATTTTGCTTCACTACCAGGAAAATTAGCTGATTGTCAGGAAAAAGATCCTGCGTTAAGTGAGATATTCATTGTTGAGGGAGATTCAGCGGGTGGTTCAGCAAAACAGGCGCGTCATAGAAGAACTCAAGCTGTATTACCACTTAGAGGTAAAATTTTGAATGTTGAGAAAGCTAGATTTGATAGAATGTTAGGCTCACAGGAAATAGGCACTTTAATCACGGCTTTAGGTACATCTATTGGTCGAGATGAATTTAATCTTGAGAAATTACGTTATCATAAAGTTGTTATAATGACGGATGCGGATGTTGATGGATCACATATTAGGACATTGTTATTGACATTCTTCTATCGCCAAATGCCATCTTTAATTACTAATGGTTATCTTTATATTGCTCAGCCACCATTATATAAAGTCAAGAAAGGTAGCAGTGAAGTTTATTTAAAAGATCAAGAGGAGTTAGATAATTATATTCTAAATAACTCTATTGCTGATTTTGTTTTACATGAAAATGATGATGTAAAAATATCTGGTGAAGTGTTGGGTAAGTTAATATCTGAGATATTTATTATAAATTCGCATATTGAAACAATCAAAACTGATCTACCACAATATATTCTAAAAGCGTTGATTATTAGTAATTATTTTTCTGATCCAGATAATATAGATTACGATTTATTGATACAAAATCTTAATATTCTCTATAAGGCTCCATATAAAACTGAATGGAGTTTTGATATGGAAAATGAATTATTCTTTATTAACAAATTATCACGTGGTGTTACTGAAAGATTTGTTATTGATGGAAAAATAAGAAATAATAAAGACATACATTTCATAGCGCCTAAAATAGCTAATATTAATTTAAATCTTACTGAGAAAAGCTTTCTTGAGACAAAAGAGGGAATGAAAAAAATTAATAATATTTTCGATATTTCAATTGTAGTGGGTGAAATTGGTAAGAAAGGTTTAACTATTCAAAGATTTAAAGGTTTAGGAGAAATGAATCCTGACCAATTATGGGAGACTACGCTTGATCCAGATAGTAGAATTTTATTACAAGTTTCTATAGGTGATGCTGAGCAGGCTGATGAAGTATTTTCTACATTAATGGGTGATGTTGTTGAACCTCGTAGAAATTTTATTCAGCAAAATGCACTTGATGCAAATTTAGATGCCTAAAAATAGCTTCTATAAAATGAATGGTAATGGTAATGATTTTATCATTATCTTCACATCAGATGTAAAAGGTTATGAAATTAATAGCGACTTTATAGCAAAGTTATCTGATCGTCAGGATGGTATAGGTTGTGATCAATTGATATTATTATCTGATTGTAATATGGCTGATATTCAAATGGAAATTTACAACCAAGATGGTTCGATAGGTCTTGCTTGTGGTAATGCCGCAAGATGTGTTGCGTGGTTATTGTCGAAAGATTTAGGTAAGAAGGGGATAACAATCAAAGCTGCTAACCGAATTTTGCAGTGCCAAGTGGGGAGCAGTGATGTTAGTGTCAATATGGGTAAGGCTGATTTTTCAAATAAGTCAGTTGCTTTAATCGGTGATCATGACGGAGGTTATGTTGATTTTGAGGATGAGAAATTAGGCAAAGGTTATTTTGTTAATGTTGGTAATGCTCATTTGATATTTTTTGTTGATGATATTAATGAGGTATCAGTTAAAGAGGATTTAGTAAAATATGAATCTCATTCATATTTTCCAGAACGTATTAATGTTAGTGCGGTTCAGATAAATGATAATGAAGTAAAGCAAATAACTTATGAACGTGGTGCAGGTGAAACTCTATCATGTGGTACAGCAGCTTGCGCTGTATATGCTATTTGTCGGGAATATAGAAATACTAAAGCTCCATTGATTATACATCAAGCTGGTGGGACACTTGTTTTATCAGCCAATGAAAATGCCGATATTATTATGAAAGGTGATACCATCTTTGAATATCAAGATGTAATCTCACTTTAAATTTATTCTGTTGTGTTGGTTTGTATGGTGTCGTAGGGGCATCCCGGGTGAGGTGCCCGTCCTCCGGCAATGTAGATTTCTTTTATATCCGGGGGTAGACACGCTGGACACCCATACGGTTTTTATAACACCATGTTCCCAATTTGTAGGGGCTAACCTGTGTGTTCGTCCGTATCCCTCAATTCCAACAATATTATTTAGCATTTCCTAGGGGCGGGGTTCTCCCGCCCGGAAGCATGATCGGAGTTTATGAGGTATATGTATCTTTCACGCAACTTTGGACTTGTGTTGTGCTTGGTGTCATGTTATGGTTATGCGATAAAATTTTTGAGAGATAACATGCCACGTGATTTTAGGGAAAAGCCTGTAACTGATAATGACACTATTTTTACTTTATTGGAGCTAGAGTGTGGAGTAGGTAGGGAAGTAGTAAAGACTGAATATCAAAAGTTATGTCAATATTATGTTTCTCTGGGCAAGCTCATGGAAATAAAGCCTACACTAAGTAATATATCAAAGAAAATTGCTGATAGGATTGATGGGGCTTATGATGATTATATGAATGCAATGACTATTAATATAAGAACTCAATCTAAAATTACAGAGCAAATATTATAGCCGTTCTTTAGGAGTCTAGCGCAACGTTCAGTAGCAACATTTTCATATAATATGGGAGTAATAACAGTAAAAAAAGTTGTGAATCCTAGCAGTGTTTTAGAGAAAGCTAATAGTTATCTAGCATATATGGGAATGAAAGTGATATTACTAAATGGAAATCTTTCAGTATTACGTGTTAATGAACAATTATTATATTTTGCAATAAATCCTGATAAAATTCGTAAGGTGGTAAGACGAGTTAAAGCTCATGATTATATTTCAGATTCAGATATAAGTGATAATGAGGGTGATGGATATACAGATTGTGGTTCTGATGAAGAGCCTTTTATAGAACTTGCTATTAGAAAGAATAATCATCCAGTTAGTCAACAGAGAAAAAGGGTAGATTCAGATTCTTCAATTGCTAGTAGTTCTTCTGGATCTGCGGCTACATCTTCTGCTACGTCATCTGATGATGAGGGTGAAATTAAACCTGCTTTTCTAGTGTCTGGTATGGCTTTGACAAGACCTCATATGGATTGTTATGATGGAAATAAAGAGGTAGATATAGATCTAGATAATATTTTAGACCTTAGTAAAACAAGGGCATTATATGATTTAGCTATGCAATCAGGAGCTGTTGATTATAGAGGCTTTATGCTATTGAGATTACCATTATCAGATGCTGGGGCGGCTACTAGTGGGAAAAGAGAGATCTCTAATATACATATATCTGTTAATGCAGGCAAGATGCGAGTATTTTCGCTGGTAGGTGAGGAATATGTGGATGATAGAAATGCGGAGCATTTAAATGATATTGCGGATCATATAGATATATTGTTCAATCTTTGTAATATTTTGCCTGGGGATGAAAAATTGCAAATAGATGACTGGAGCTTAGAGTTTGGTTTTTCTGGAGAGCAAATAAAACTTACAAAGAATGAGCAAGGTCAAGCGGTGGAGTATAGTTTTACATCAATGCCTCCAGAGGTTGCTAAGCTTTTTTTAGATGGTTTGATTAGAAGAGATGCTGCGTCGGCTTACGTTTCTTCATCTTCAAGTAGTGATGTAGTAGGGGCTTGTAGGTAAATTACCCCCGGGCGGAGGCGTCGCCTCTACGATACGTATTTTGAATGTTTACGCATTGCGATGTCGAATATTGGGTTATCGGTCCAATATTGAAACCAGCGCCTTATATGGACATATTTGCTGTTATCAAAGCGTGTTTGATCAGCTTTTATAAATTGGCGTATGAATGGAAAAATTGCAATATCTGCAATTGAGATTTTATTACCTGTTACGTAGTTAGTTTGTTCTAGCTGTGTTTCTAGCCATATGATAAATATATTTTCAGCCTGCGTTAAATATACCTCTTGTGAATCACTATAACGTGTATGATATTTGTATTTTCTCAAGATAGGGGTGAATTCAATATCATTCTTGATAATTATTTTATTAGCTGCTTCTGTATTTTGTGAAGCCCATCCATCCGGATCATTTTGCTTAAGGGCGTAACGTATAATATCGATACTTTCATCAATAATTATGCCATCTGGAAGTAATAATACCGGAACAGTTGCTTTAGGTGATATTTGTAAAAGCTCTTTTGGTTTGTTTTTTAAATCGACCTCACATAACTCACATTTAATACCGCTATATATTAAGGCAATACGTGCGCGCATAGCGTAAGGGCAGCGGCGGAAACTATATAATATGGGGATGTTATTGGTCATTCAATTTTATTTTGCTACTTCTAGATTTTATTCTTGGTATAAAGTTTAAATAATGGTTTGTTTAGATATTTAAGTTTTATTGCGATTTCATCTTTCAGGAATTCAAAATCATATAGATGGTTACTGTATAAGGAGTGTTCTAATTTAGTAATAATCTCATGTAATTCATTTATAATCTCTTCAGAAAGATCTAATTCATTAATAAGTTTGGTAATATCATTAAAGTTTTCAATATTCCTTTTAAATTTTTGTTTAAAAAATTGAAATAAATAAAGTTTGAGATCGTCATAGTCTCTTGCTAATGCAAGAATATACTTTTTTTCCTTTCTATTATTGAGTTTCAATTTATCAAATTTAGTTAATTTAATAGTTAGAATGGTTGAATATAGAAAAAGCATAATTACTGCAATAATTAGATAATAATTGATTTTATGCGGCAATATGAAAGAGGTGTTTTCTTCTGGTGAGCTGGACTTAATTTGCTCTAATTCATCTGGTTTTATAGGCTCAGCTTCGAAATCTATTTGCTTAGGATCCATTATAGTTAAATTAATTTCTGATAATATTAGATTATCAAGCTTATTATTTGTTTTATTTAACCAAGGAATTGTAACTTTATCTATAGTTAAATCTCCAGCTTCCTTTGGTATAATGGTAAAGCTTTGTGTTTTAGTTGTAATAATATTGTTGAGTAAAGGGTCATATACTTCATTTGTTAAGGTTTTTTCTTTATAAAAACTAGCGATCTCATTATTTGGTAATTCAATTTCTGGTAATATATCAGCGGAGTTATTAATAGATTTTAAAGTGAATGATAAATTTATTGGAGTATTTATATCAGTTTCAATATTTGATATTTTTTGGAGTTTAGTGAATTCTGTTGATGCAATATTAGCTTTACCAAGTTCTAATATCTTTATTGTAGGAATTTTATTACTTACTATTGATATATCTCTAAATTCATCAACATCATAGCTAAAGAAAAGATTATTATGACTAAAAAAACTCTTAGTTTTATTGTGTGAGTTTTTACGAATTTGACCGGTTAATATAATTTGATCTAAAATAATATCTTTTAGTAGGACAGGCTTTATTTTATATACTAACTCAGTAATTTGAATACGTTTACCGTTAATTGTTTTAGTAATAGCAGGTATTGAATAGATTTTTTCTATTATAGCCAGATCAGATTTTGGTAGGGTTATTTGTGCATTATGAATATCGCTAAAGAGTGAAATTTTTAACTTTAAAATAGCATATTCTCCTAGATATAAATTAGTATCCTCAATCTCTGCTTCTATCCTAGCTAGTTGTTTATTATCCTGGCTTGTACCAACAGAGTCTTTTATATTTAAAACAAAGGTTTTACTCGTTAATATACCGGCTGAACTGTCTACGGATAATGATGGGAAGGTTATCTTCCCGGTTTTAAGTGCTTTTAATTGTAACTGAAGAATTTCATTCCTAGTAGTTTTTTTATTTATCATTGTGTGTGAGGAGCTTCTCATTTGTCTAATTATTTTAAAAGACTTTTGGATATCTGATAAATCAAGGTTGGATTTCAGGCTTGCATTTGTAATAGTTATTTCAATATTAAATGTTTCATTCTGATAAATTTCATGACGATCCGTTGAGACTGATAATTCTGCTGCATATGCAACATTTATTATAATAACTCCTACTATGAGAATTAGTTTAAAATAAAATAAGGTGTTGAATATAGATCTCTTAATTATTTGTTTCATTATTAGATTTATTACCAGGGGTTACTAACGTAATTATTTTCACTCTGTCTTGCCTTATTAATTTGATTTTTTAAATTATTATTATTCATTTTATCAATATTAGATAAAAGATTCTTGTCCTGTTTTTTTATTTGTGGAGTTGTATTTGCCTGTTTTTTTTGATCACTCTTTCCTGCTTCATCTTGATTACTCTTATTGGCATTTTTCTCTTCGTTATTGTTCTGATCTTGTTCATTTTGTTCTTTATCCTTCTTTTTATCTTTATTATCTTGTTTGTTTTTTTGTTTGGATATTTTGCGTGCTATCTCAAGATTCTTGATTGTTTTATCATGATCAGGAAATTGTTTTAATATATTCTCATATGCTAATATAGCTTTATCTGTTTCCTGGTTTAACAATAGGCTATTTGCTAAATTAAATCTTGATTCTAAATTTTCATTTTTATTAAAATATTCAATTGCTTCTGGATAGTTACGTGCCCGATATGCAGCAACGCCCTTATTATAATCATCGCTGAATAAGGCTGTTGCCTCATCAAATAACTCTTCATTATATTTTCTTTGGCCATTTTGATTATCATTTAGCAGTGGATTCGCCTCTGCATTTTTATATGGAGTATTTGTAATAAATAAAACAATAAGCATTAGAAAGGCTGAACGTTTACTTAATAATAAAAAAATTATAATTAATGGTAATAGAAATAAATAATACTCTTCATGCCATATCCTTTGTTTTTTTAAAGATGTTGATGATTCTACAATATCTTGTGACATTTCCAAAGTAGACTTATTTAGTATATTTATAATATCTAGGCGAGGTTTTGATATTACCGTTGTGCCATTATGTATTAAAAATTGTCCATTCTGATCTTTTATTGGCGCACCTTTTTCTGTTGCTACATTGATAGGGTATAGCTTTATGTTAGCTTGTATGATTAAATCAAGCATTGCAATATCAATAGTTTCATCAAAATCAAAATCACTAACTATAAATACTTTATTTAGAGGGGTTATTTTATTTATCTTTTGAATTAATTGTAAGCTAAAATTAAAGTTTGATCCTTCGCTAGTAAAATTAGATAATTGTAAATTATGCAAATAGTCCTTTATGTAGTTACGGTCTGATGTGATAGGTATAAGATTGTAACTTGTTTTTGCAAAGGCAACTAATCCAAAATTATTTCCCATGGCAAGTATAGAGGCTATCTCTCTTTTTGCTTGCTCAAATCTATCTGGTGTAAAATCAATGGCATTCATTGATTTAGATACATCAAGTAAAATAAGATTATTTACAATTGTTTGTTTAGATTCGATCTCATGATAATTCCATCTAGGGCCAGAAATTGCAATTATAAGCAGAGTAAAGAAAGCTGCGCGTAAAATATTAATAAGCAGAAGATTACTTTTTCGACTATATAAAAACTTTAATGACTTCTGGCTAAAATCTCTAAATAATGATTTGCGCTTAATAGAGTCTAAATTGAGGTGACAGATATATAATATTAGAGGCAGTAATAATAATATATATAAAGCCTCAGGGTTTTTAAAGTTAATATTGTGGAGAAAATCGAAATATATCATTTGCTAAAATAATCTTCTAACTTTAATCAAATGCGCTAATATTATCATTATTATAGCCATGATTAGTAAATGATAATGGTAATATGTAATTTGTATATTATCAAAATTCTTTAGTTTAATTTTTGTTAATTTTGATATTTCGGAATATACTTTTTTAAGGTCTTTAGTGTCATTAACTTTAAAATATTTTCCATTTGTAATATTAGAAATAGATTTTAGTGAAGCTTCGTCAAGTGGTAGATATTCATATCTTATTTGGTTCTTCCCAATTAATAATGGCACTTTTTTATTCTTACCAATACCAATAGTATAAATAGGTATTTTTTGATCCTTTGCTAAATATGCAATGGTTTCTGGGGAATATTTACCACTACTATTAGATCCATCTGTTAGTAAGATTATAACTTTTGATTTTGAATAGGGCTTTAAACTATCTATAGCTAGTGCAAGCGCATCTCCAATTGCTGTTGAATTGCCAAATTCTCCAACATAACTATTCTCTAGATATTTAATAATGGTGGTATTGTCAGATGTCATAGGAGATTGAAGTACGGGAAAATCACCAAAAGTAATTAAGGCGAATAAATCATTAGTTTTTAGGTTAATAAAGTTGGTAATAACCTCTTTTATGACATCTAAGCGTGTTTTATAGTTATTTTTATTTATTGAAAAATCTAATGCGTTCATAGAAAGAGAAGTATCAATTACTAGGCTAATTCTATAACCATTTCTTTCTGTGTAGCGATTATTTTCTATTTTTATGGGCCCAGCAATAGCTATAATTAAAATTGCCCATATTACAAAGATGTAGATTGATCTAAAGGTTATATTATTGCGATATGATGAGCGTTGCAATTCTTCTAGATGGGTAAATGGAATAAAGATATTCGCATTTTTCTGAATCTTAAAAATATTTTGCAGAAATAAAAACCAAACTAAAGGAACTATAATTAAAGCAAGGTAAAATGGTCTGGCGAAATCAATATCAACCCAGTTAAATGCACTAATATTATAGATTATATCTGATATTGAATATGGGAATATCTTAGTTAAATCCATTTTGTTAATAAGCGAAGTATATTGTTATATTCTGAACCTTTAATAATAATATTTTGCTGATTATAAATGTTATTTGAATAATCATCTAAGACAATATGAAATTCAGATTCTTTCTCATTAATTGATAGAAAATGGATTAAATCTGGAAATGACATTTTATTAAGATAATTATGATGATATTTCAACATAGCAATTTTTTTTAGATATTGAGACAATTCATCTAAGTTAATCTCAGTTTTAAGTTGCAAATCATTTTTAATTATTTTCAGCTCTTTTAGCCACGGCCGCTTTTCTAGATAATGTTTTCGTAATAATATACTTATGATTATTAGTAGGATAGAAGCAAATAAAATTAGGTAGGTAATGTTTGAGAGCGGAAATATACTAATTTCTTTTAGATCATAGATATCTGAAATAATTTTTTCTAACTGGTTATTTTTCATTTTAATTATATATTTTTTTACGCCTTTTTATCCACCATTCTAAAAACAAGATGATGGTTAAGCGGGTAGGAGACCGTGGCCCATAGGGCGATATTTTCCATTTTTCCACTATGATTTAATAGATTTATAGCTTATGAACTAATAGTTCAAAAAATTATTATTAAAATATATAAATTATGAGTGCAACAATAATAAATGGAAAAAAACTTTCTGATGAATTAATTCTCTCATTACAAACAAGGGTTATAGACCTAAAGGAGAAATATTCCTCAACTCCTTGTTTAAAAGTTATTATTGTTGGCTCTGATCCTGCTAGCGCTGTATATGTATCTCACAAAGATAAACAAGCCAAGAAAATCGGCATTAATTCTGAGATAATTCGCTTAGATGAACAGATCTCTGAGGCTGAGTTAATTAGCAAGATTCATAATTTAAATAATGATCAGAATGTAAATGGAATATTAGTACAACTTCCATTACCTAATCATATTAAAAATATCAAAGTGATTAATGCAATAGATCCTGCTAAGGATGTAGATGGCTTTCATGCCTCAAATACTGGTCGATTATATACATATCAAAATTGTTTTATTCCATGTACTCCACAAGGCTGTATGATGTTGCTTAAATCTGTTCAGGAAGATTTATCTGGCCTCAATGCGGTGATTATTGGGAGATCTAATATTGTAGGAAAGCCAATGGCGGAGTTATTATTACAGGCTAATTGTACTACCACAATAGTTCACTCAAGAACCAAAAATATAGCTGATCATACCTTAAAAGCAGATATTATTGTGGCAGCGGTAGGAATTCCTTCAATCCTAAATAAAAGGAATGTAAAAGCTGGTGCAATTATTATAGATGTAGGTATTAATAGAGTTACTGATAGCGAAGGAAAATCCCGTCTTGTTGGCGATGCGGATTTTGCAGATCTAGAGGATCATGCATCTAGTATAACTCCTGTTCCTGGAGGTGTTGGCCCAATGACTGTAGCTTGCTTAATGAATAATACTATAATAGCATTTCTTAATCAAAATAAATATAATTAATAAGGCAAATGAGAACTATATATTTAAGTGTTTTTTTTATTTTAGTTTCTTTTCCAACTATGGCAAAAGAAGTTAGTGATATTGAAGATTACTTAAATAAAATTCACACATTTAAAGCTAATTTTCTGCAGTTAGATTCTAGTAAGAACATAGTTGAAGGTGTTATTCTTATTGCTAAGCCAGGTAAATTTAAGTGGGATTATACATCTCAGCCAATTCAGATTATTTCTGATGGTAAGACGGTTATATTTTATGATAAAGAGCTACAGCAAAGTAGTTTCTTAGATGTAGAAGATTCTATAGCGTCGCTGCTTGCAGAAGAGAATCTTATTATTAAACGTGATTTAAACATATTAGATTTTAACTCTATTGAGGATGGAACCACTATTACTGTTACCAAGCCTCATAAAAAAGATGTAAAAGAGATGCGGCTATATTTTATTCATGATCCATTTGAGATTAAGAGGATTGATGTTCTTGATTACAATAATAATAAAATAGAGATCAATCTATTTGATTTAGTGATTAACGAAGAAATTCCCGATTCAGAATTTATTATTGCTGATAAAAGATTAAATTAATTACCAAAAATTTATTAAGTTCCTTTCATACAAGGCTTTAGTAATATCAAGTAAAAAAAATAAAAAAATATCATAGACAAAAAGGATCCTGAGTATAATCATGTAACTACATATAGTAGAGGCATAGTTTCTTTTCTACTATATGTTGTATTTTAGCCGTTTAATTACTTTTTTATATAATATACGATATTATGACTGATGTAGAATATAATTTAGACCAAGAAGGTCATTTTGAATTACCAATTTCAAATCTACAAATTAACAAAGACAGAGATGATAAAATTACAGATTTTGGTAAATCTGTTTTAAAGGACAGGTATTTAATACCAGGTGAGGATTATCAGGATTTATTTATGAGAGTTGCCAAATATTATAGTGATAATGATGTTCATGCAGAAAGATTATATAATTATATTTCAAATCATTGGTTTATGCCATCAACACCAATTTTAAGTAATGGTGGAACGGATCGTGGTTTACCGATTTCATGTTTTTTAAATGAAGTAAATGATTCATTGGAAGATATTGTTGATTTATGGAATGAGAATGTATGGCTTGCATCACGTGGTGGTGGAATTGGAAGTTATTGGGGTAATGTAAGATCTATTGGTGAGACTGTTCGTGGAAATGGTAAAACATCAGGTATTGTTCCATTTATAAAGGTAATGGATTCACAAACTTTAGCAATCTCGCAGGGTAGTTTAAGGCGTGGTAGTGCAGCTGTTTATTTGCCGATTGATCATCCTGAAATCGAAGAATTTATAGATATTCGTCGTCCAACAGGTGGTGATGTAAATCGCCGTAGTTTAAATTTGCATCATGGTGTTGTTATATCTGATAAGTTTATGCAAGCGGTTGAAAAAGATCAAGCATGGGAATTGAAATCTCCGAATAATCAGGAGGTTATGCAGACTGTTAAAGCAAGGGATTTATGGATTAAATTATTAACAGCTCGAGTTGAGACTGGTGAGCCTTATATGTTATTTATTGATCAGGTAAATAAAATGTCACCTAAGCATCATCAAGAATTAGGTTTAAAAGTTAAAACTTCAAATCTATGTTCAGAAATTACATTACCAACGGGCACGGATCATCTTGGTAATAATAGAACAGCAGTATGTTGTTTATCATCACTGAATTTGGAAACTTATGAGGAGTGGAAGGATAATAAGGTCTTCGTCGAGGATATTATGCGTTTCTTGGATAATGTTTTAGAAGATTTTATCAAGAAAGCACCAGATAGTATGAAAAAAGCAAAATATTCAGCTATGCGTGAGCGTAGTGTAGGGCTTGGAGTGATGGGTTTTCATTCATTCTTGCAGGGTAAATCTGTACCATTTGAATCTGCGATGGCTAAAGTTTGGAATAAGAAAATATTTACTCAAATTCATGAACAAGTAGGAGTTGCGAGTGTGAAGCTTGCTGAAGAGCGAGGTGCTTGTTTGGATGCAGAGGAATGTGGTATAAAAGAACGATTCTCATATAAAACAGCTATTGCTCCAACAGCTAGCATCTCAATTATTGCTGGTAATTCATCACCAGGTATTGAGCCATATGCTGCAAATTCATATACTCAAAAAACTTTAACAGGTTCATTTACTGTTAGAAATAAACATTTGGCAGCGTTACTTGAAACTAAAGGTAAAAATAACGAGGAAACTTGGTCTTCCATATCTACTCATGAAGGTTCGGTTCAACATTTAGATTTCTTAAATGAGCATGAGAAATTAGTATTTAAAACAGCGCCGGAAGTTGATCAAAAATGGTTAATAGAATTATGTGCTGATAGAACACCTTTTATCGATCAAGCGCAAAGTATGAATTTATTCTTGCCGGGTGATGTGCATAAAAAAGAATTACATAGATTGCATTTTGATGCATGGAAGAAAGGTATGAAGAGTTTATATTATTGTCGATCAAGCTCAATCCAAAGAGCTGAAAAAGTATCTCATACTGTTGAGAGAGATAATATAGAAGCTATCAGTAAGGATGCTAAAGAAGCTGCTAATGATGATGGGCTAGATAATACCCCGGCTGTGGAATCTGCACAATATGAAGAATGCTTAGCTTGCCAATAAATGATAAAATTAAAGAAATAAAGATAGAGGACTAAAATGACAAAAACTAGTTTATTGAATGCACCATTAGTATATAAACCTTTTACTTATCCATGGGCATATGAAGCATGGGAGAAGCAACAAAAAATTCACTGGCTTCCAGATGAAGTACCGCTTGCTGATGATGTTAAAGATTGGAAAAAAGATTTAACAGAAGCTGAGCGTCATTTACTTACACAGATTTTCAGATTCTTTACTCAAGCTGATATTGAAGTGAATAATTGTTATATGAAACATTATTCAAGAGTTTTTCAGCCAACTGAAGTCCAAATGATGCTTGCAGCATTCTCTAATACGGAAACGATTCATATTGCTGCATATTCACATCTACTTGATACAATCGGTATGCCGGAAACGGAATATTCAGCATTTCTAAAATATAAAGAAATGAAGGATAAATATGATTATATGAAAGATTTTAATTGTGATAGCAAGAAAGATATCGCAACGACACTTGCTGTGTTTGGTGGATTTACGGAAGGGTTACAATTATTTGCATCTTTTGCAATTTTATTAAATTTTCAAAGATTTGGTAAGATGAAAGGAATGGGTCAAATTGTTACTTGGTCAATTAGAGATGAAACTTTACATACTGAATCTATTATAAAATTATTCAGAACTTTCATTCAAGAAAATCCTGAGATTTACGATGATGAGCTTAAGGGTCAGATCTATAACGCTTGTACAACGATAGTACATTTAGAAGATGCTTTTATTGATCTAGCTTTTGAGCTTGGTGCAGTTGAAGGGTTAACTGCTCGGGAAGTAAAAAAATATATTAGATATATAGCTGATAGAAGATTAAAGCAGCTTGGCTTCAAAGAGATCTATATGATTGATAAAAACCCGTTACCATGGTTGGATGAAATCCTTAATGGTGTAGAGCATACAAATTTCTTCGAAAATCGTGTTACTGAATATAGCCGCGCCGCAACGACAGGTGATTGGGATGAAGCCTTTGCTGCATAAGTAAGATTATTTGCATCAATAAAAATAAATTTAATGTTTTCTAGATATTAAAATTCGTAGTGGCAATGTCATCCCGCCCAGAACATATACAATAGTGAATAATTGAAATGCGCTATTGCAACTTGTAGGGGCGGGGTCCTCCCGCCCGCATGTAACGTACAGGAACGGTAATAAGAGAAATGCGATGATTACCCCGTAGGGACGGTATCCTCCCGCCCGGAACA
>JABJMA010000058.1 GCA_018659605.1 Rickettsiales bacterium | reverse complement strand
TGTAAACAAGAGAGATGTTAATCCATTTGTATGAAGTAATTAAATTATCTCCACCTTCAATAAACAAAGATTTGAATTTGTTGAAAAACGGGCGGGAGGACCCCGCCCCTACAAGTTGCGATATCCGTTATGTAATTTGGATTATGAAATTGGGTGAATATATGCAATGGTCAATAATTGAAATGCGATAATCACCCCGTAGGGGCGGGGTCCTCCCGCCCGCCTGTAAACAAGAGAGATGTTAATCCATTTGTATGAAGTAATTAAATTATCTCCACCTTCAATAAACAAATATTTGAATTTGTTGAAAAACGGGCGGGAGGACCCCGCCCCTACAAGTTGCGATATCGGTTATGAAAATGAATTACGAAATAGGGTGAATATGTGGGTTGGCCTATTATTCACTGGATAATTTAAAATCAAAAAAGAATTTATCATCAGTCTTGGCCTTGCGGTAATATTTCGTAATGACATATTCCTTAAACGGCTGATAAACATCGCCAGCTTGTTTAATAATCCATTTTAAATCATCTCGATTTACCAAATGAGCAATAATCCAACTTGCATAATCATAATGATCAGTAGCAATCTTTAATTGCCCATCTGGCAGCATTTTACTAATAAAAATATCAAGGTTAAGCTGTGAGATTATTCTTCTTTTGTGATGACGTAATTTCGGCCATGGATCTGGAAATAAAATATAAATCTTACTAAAAACCGCATTTGGGATTTTATCTAATAATAAAAATACATCATCGGCTAAAATATAAATATTTGTCAGGCCATTCTGCTCAATTTTATCAATTAATTGCAATACCCCAGTTTCAAAAGGCTCACAGCCAATAAAAATCTCATTAGGATTTGCCTTTGCAAGTGAAAATAAAAACTCCCCAGAGCCAAAACCTATCTCTAAATTTACTTTTTTCTTTGCTAATAATATCTTTTTAATAGCCAAATCATTAATTGCATATTTAGGTAATATCTCATTATGAAGAAATTTCTTCCTAGATGATAATTTTCTTGTTCCTCTTTTAGTAAAGCTAGCTATTTTGTAATTTGATTTTGGAGATTCCACTTATGCAAAAAAATAAAGGTTTAATAATTATGTTAACTCTCTGTGCTTTAATGGCTTTATATATAAGCTATTGTTTATTTTGGCAAAGAGAAAAAAATAGAGATTTAGCTGAATCAAGAAACCAAAGATTAGTTATCCCAATCCAACAAATTAAAGATAGTTATAATGCAGAATAATCCACAAGATTATAGAGCTGGTGTTGGAGCTGTTATTCTAAATAAACAAGGCAATATCTTTGCAGGAAGAAGATTAGAGAAATTTGTCATAAAAGGCTGGCAAATGCCTCAAGGTGGAATTGATAAAGATGAAAAGGCTGATGCAGCTCTTATCCGTGAGATCTATGAAGAAACTGGAATAAAATCATTTGATATAATTGCTAAAACCAATTGGCTTTATTATGATCTACCTAACGATTTAGCCGTTAATTTCTGGTCTGGTAAATATAAAGGCCAAAGACAAATCTGGTATAAAATTCTATTTACCGGTGATGAAAGTGAAATTAACTTATCCCTTCATGAACCTGAATTTGGTGAATATAAATGGAGTAATAAATCGGAATTAATTAAAGAAATTGTAGATTTTAAAAAAGATTTATATCAAAAGGTTTTTCAAGAGTTAAAAATATAATTATGTTATTATCGCAAAGTTTCCTTCCAACATTAAAAGAAGATCCAAGAGAAGCCGAGATTATCTCACATAAATTAATGCTTCGCTCTGGTATGATTAGTAAAACTGCCTCTGGTATCTATAGTTTTCTACCGCTTGGAATTCGTGTATTACGTAAAATAGAAAATATCATTCGTGCTGAACATAAAAATGCCGGAATCGAAGAGGTGCTAATGCCCATCATACAGCCCGCAAGCCTGTGGCGAGAATCTGGGCGTTATGATGATTACGGTGCTGAAATGATGCGTGTTAAAGATCGCCATGATAAGGATTTTCTTTTTGGACCAACTAACGAAGAAATAATCACCGATATCTTTCGTAAATTTATAAGCTCTTATAAAGATCTACCTTCAAATCTTTTTCAAATCCAATGGAAGTTTCGTGATGAAATACGCCCAAGATTCGGAGTAATGAGATCTCGTGAATTCTTCATGAAAGATGCTTATTCATTTGATATTAATCATGAAGCTGCAGCGCAAACCTATCAAAAATATTTTAAATTATATCTAAAAATCTTTCGTCAAATTGGTGTGACTGCAATTCCTGTTCGTGCAGAAACTGGCGCAATTGGAGGTGATTTATCACATGAATTCCAAATTCTAGCAGATACCGGTGAAAGTGAGGTTTTTTGTGATAAAAAATTAATTGAAGATATTGAAAATGGTAATGATGATTTTAAAACTCTAACAAATTATTATCAAGCCGCTGATGATATGCATGATAAAAATAAAAATTATGATTTTGAACTAGTTGCTAAAAGAGGTATTGAAGTCGGTCAGATTTTTAATTTTGGTGAGAAATATAGCAAAGCAATGAATTGTACAGTAAATGATGCTAATGGTAATAAAATCCATCCTAATATGGGATCTTATGGTATTGGTGTTTCAAGATTAGTCGCAGCTATTATCGAAAGCTCTCATGATGATAAAGGAATTATTTGGCCTAAGGAAATTGCACCTTTTGATGTAGTGATTATAAATTTAGCAAGTAAAAATCAAGAATGTATCGATAAAGCCAATCAATTATATCAAAGATTAAAAACTCGTGGTCTCGATATATTACTAGATGATAAAGATGATCAAGCCGGAACTAAATTTGCGCGTAATGATCTAATTGGTATTCCAACGCAGTTGATTATCGGTCCACGTGCTATTAAAAATGGTATGATTGAAGTAAAAGATCGTAAAACCGGCGCTAACAAAGAAGTTGCTTTTGACTCTTACTAATTTTACCTAGTTTAATTTGTTATAATTTAGCTAAATATTCCTTGGCAAATTCAGCAAAACTACCATCAGCAATTTTATCACGCATGGTCTGCATTAAATCCTGATAAAAATGGATATTATGTATGGTTAGTAAAACCGAGGCGTTAATCTCCTTGGCTTTTAATAAATGATTTAAATAGCTGGTTTTGTAATTCTTACAGCAATAACAGCCGCATTTAGCATCAATTGGCTCTAAACTCTCTTTGAATTTCTCATTACGAATATTTTTAGGACCTTCCCAAGTAAATACCTGGCCATTACGTCCAGATCTCGTTGGTAAAACACAATCAAACATATCAATTCCCATTGCAACAGCCGCGATTAAATCCCTCGGCTTACCAACACCCATTAGATATCTTGGTTTATGAGCAGGAAGCATTGGCTCTGTATATTCAAGCGTTTCTACCATTAAATTATGACCTTCACCAACTGCCAAGCCCCCAATTGCATAACCATCAAAATCAATATTTATTAATTCTTTTGCTGATTGTTCACGAAGTTTTGGAAAGGTACTACCTTGAATAATTGCAAATAATGCATATCCAGCTCGTTCCTTATAGGCCTTTTTTGAACGCTCAGCCCATCTAAGTGACATCTCCATAGATTTCAAAGCTTTAGCCTCGGTAATTGGAAATTCAGGGCAGTCATCAAATATCATTGTTATGTCAGATCCAAGTAAATGTTGAATCTCCATTGAACGTTCAGAATTTAACATATGAGTTGAGCCATCAATATGAGATTTGAAAGTCACCCCATCCTCAGTTATCTTGCGAAGGCCAGAAAGTGACATGACCTGGAAACCACCCGAATCAGTTAAAATAGGCTTGTCCCAATTCATAAATTTATGTAGTCCACCAAGGCGAGCAATTCTCTCTGCGGTTGGTCTTAGCATTAAATGATAGGTATTACCAAGAATAATCTCAGAGCCAGTATCAATAACTTGCTCAGGTAACATTGCCTTTACCGAAGCGCATGTGCCAACCGGCATAAATGCAGGAGTGTTGATTTCTCCATGTGCGGTAGTTATCTTACCTAATCTTGCTCGAGCCGATTTTTTAAGGAGTGTAAAACCAAATTTAGCCATATCTAACTTCAAAATATTTTAAAGTAATTAACTAAATATGAGATTTTATATATTGGGCAATATCTTCAAACTCATTACTTATTACCTCAAAACGCTCTTTCTTATCATGAAGATCTGCAAGTTGTGATGGATCGGTAAAATCTATACCAGCAGTCTTGCATGCATCGCCAAATTTAGCCGGATGCGCAGTTGCAAGGCTAACAATAGGATTATTGCTTTGCTTGATATATTGATTACTTGCATGAATCGCAATTGCAGTATGCGGATCAACGGCATAATTATTAGATTGCCAAACCTCAGACATAACTTTTAAGGTATTTGCATCATTTACTTTGCAGCTTGAGAAATGAGTTTTAATTCTGTTTAAAACATCCTCATGGACAGAGAGCTTCTTGGTTTCTTTAAATTGAGTCATTAAGCTATCAATAGTTTCAGCATCACGATCATGAGTATCAAATAATAAACGTTCAAAGTTACTTGCAACCTGAATATTCATACTTGGACTGATGGATTCTTGCAATTCATCACGGTGATATTTATTCTCAGTCATGAATCTATGTAAGATATCATTATTATTTGTTGCAATAATAAGCTGATCAATCGGTAAACCCATTTTCTTAGCTAAATAGCCAGCAAAAATATCACCAAAATTACCAGTAGGTACTGAAAATGAGATTTTCCTATATGGTGATCCAAGCTTTGTACCTGCATAAAAATAATAGATAATTTGAGCTAATATTCTCGCGCAGTTAATAGAGTTAACAGCTATAAGATGCGTTTTTTCAGGTAGGAATTCCTTGTTCATAAATAACGTTTTTACAGCCTCCTGACAATCATCAAAAGTACCCTCAACAGCAAGGTTATGAATATTATCACCCTCAAATGTTGTCATTTGCTTTCTTTGGACTTCTGAAATTTGATTATGTGGATGTAAAATAAAAACTTTAGCATTCTTACATGGAGAACAACCAGCAATAGCAGCAGAACCAGTATCACCAGATGTCGCGCCAACAATCACTGCTTTTTCATCTCGCTTGGTTAAAACTAAATCAAGTATTCTTCCAAATAATTGTAATGCAAAATCTTTAAATGCAAGAGTAGGGCCATGGAATAACTCTAACACAAAATGGTTAGAATCAATCTGCCTAAGTGGAGCAATAGATTTATCCGTAAAATTACTATTGTTATAAGTATCGTAAATTATTTTCTCGAGCTCAGAAGATGAAATCTCTGTACCAATGAATCTTGATAAAATTTTATGCGCAAGCTCTGGGAAAGTTAATTTTGACATTTCTGCAATATCAATTGCATCAAAAATTGGATAAGAAACTGGAACATATAATCCGCCATCACTAGCTAGACCAGCTAACATTGCGTCACAAAAACTTAAAGGCTTTGCCTTACCTCTGGTGCTAACAAATTTCATAGAATAATATTAAAATTTAGTCAGAGAAGCTAGTATAATTAGTTTTAAACGACAACTATAAATATTTTTTATGTCATTCACTACTAGTAATTTAGATACTAAAAATAATATGTTTTTTAGAGACTGTTATATTCCCAGAAATATGGTTTGAATAGGTTGGTTTAGCTATATTTTAATATAGAAATTTATATGAGATTAAAGCTTTTTGTAATTTATAATCATTATCTAAGCGGATTTTAAATCGAAGCTTTTTTCTTGAATCATAACGACTTGTAAACATACCAACAAAATCAAGAATTTTTTCGTTCTGGATCTTTTCGTCGTTAAAGCTTATTAATTTGCCAAATTTATCTTTAGAGAAATTCTCATCTGTATCTATGATGCTATATCTTTCATCATGATTATTAAAATCATTTTCTGCATTCACATTATAGTTAATATTGTAAGAAAAGTTAATTTTATCTGAATTATTAGCTGAATCAGCCATAGCAAATAAATGACTAGCATTAATTAAGCTTAATATAAAGATTAGTGATGTAGTTTTTAATGTTTTATAATGTTTCATAATTTTATTTCCTACCCTCCTAAACTATTACTATTGATACTATTATAGCATAAATATGCGCGTGTGTCAAATTCGAACTGTAATAATACATAACATAAATACTAATAAGATCGAATAAGATGTAATCTAGGCTTGTAAGTCACTGATATTCCGGGACGTATTCTTTGGGTATATTTATTTTCATTAACCAAGCCTAAATAAGGCTTTTTGCCAATACAGCATATTGGAGATTGAAATTATCAAGAGCATTAAAATTTATTAGAAAATACATAATAAATCTTGACTAACACCATCAAATCAATATAAAATACCATCATATACCATGCAAACCCATTATATACCATAAGTATATGCTTTTGTTTCTTTCGACATTCATTAACAAAATTGACAAAAAGGGTAGGGTCTCTGTACCAGCTCAGTTTCGTGCTGTTCTGAGGGTAGAGGAGTTCCAAGGTATTGTAGCTTATCCATCTTTTATTAACCAATGCATTGAAGCTGCGGGTATGACGAGAATGGAAAAGATTACTGACATCATCGAAGATTTGGATCCTTTCTCAGAAGAGAAAGATGCATTCGCAACAGCTATACTGGGCGATAGTCATCAATTATCTTTCGATGGGGAAGGGCGAATTATTTTACCAGAAATCTTAATGAAAAACTGTGGCCTTACTGATAAGGCCCTGTTTATAGGCAAAGGTAAAAATTTCGAAATTTGGAATCCTGATCAATTTGAATCTTATTCAAAGCAGGCCAAAGACTTTGCTTTAAAGCAAAGAAACAAACTAACATTAAAAGGGAGGAATGATAGTGAACAAAAAAAATAATATTATTAATTTTGAAGATTTAAAAATACGCTCTGAGGCTAAAGAACCTCAGGTTAAAGGATGTGCTGCTACTAGTCATAATATAGGAATTTGTAGAATTATATATAAAGACCTAACAATTAATTTTTGGCATAAGAATAATGCATATACCTGTAATGTTGACAGAGGTAATTAGATTTTTGCAACCTAAGCAAAATTCTACTTATATAGATGCCACTTTTGGTGCAGGCGGATATAGTCGTAATATTCTAGCTGAAGAAGATTGTAACATCATTGCGTTTGATGTTGATCCAACAGTAGAGAAGTTCGTCACTGAGGTCAAAGATCAATATGGTGAAAGATTTACTTTTATCAATAGTAATTACGCTAATCTTGAGTCAGAACTTTCTAGCTTAGATATTGCAAAAAATATTGATGGGATCGTATTTGATTTAGGAGTTTCCTCTATGCAGCTAGATGAAACTGAGCGCGGGTTTTCTTTTAATAAAGAAGCTAAGCCGGATATGCGTATGGGAATAGATGGGATGAGTGCATATGAGGTTATAAATACAGCCCATGAGCAAGAGTTAGCAGATATCATTTATTATTATGGTGATGAAAAGAAGGCAAGAAGAATAGCCGCTGATATTGTCCAATATCGTCAAACTAAAAAAATTGAAACAACGCTGGAATTACGCTCTTTAGTTTTAAAATCAGTCAAATGGGATAAGCATCATAAAATTGATCCTGCAACTAAAACATTTCAGGCAATTAGAATTTATGTAAATGATGAATTAGGTAATTTAGAAAAATCATTAGGGCAAATTGCAAATATTCTTAAACCTGGTGGAGTGGCAATTTTTGTTACATTTCACTCCTTAGAAGATCGAATTGTAAAGAATTTCTTTAAAGCAAAATCTGGTATTTCAGCAGCTTCAAGATATGCGCCAATGCTGGAAGATGAAAATGTTAAGATGCAATATAAGGCAGTTACTAAAAAGCCTTTAATCCCATCTCCAGATGAAATAATGCAAAATCCAAGAGCTAGATCTGCAAAATTACGCGTTTATGAGAGGTTGTCATGAAAACTAAGTTATATATAAATATTGCTATGTTGATCCAGTTAACTTTAATAGTAATTTGCGGTACCATACTATATCAATATAATATGAAAACCCGATTAATTAGCCAAGAAATTACATATATCAATGAGATATTAATATCAGATAAAGCAAAGTTAAAAATTTTTAAGGCAAAATATGCATGGCTTTCTAGCCCTGAAATGATAGCGAAATTAAGTGATAGATATTTATCCCCTAATATAAAAAATAGTTATGGCTTTGATGTTGCTAGAACTTATAATCATAGTGGTTTTAGCGGTAGAGTAAGACCAAGGGTTTATACAAATTTAGAGGCTAGTAATATTTCCTCTAACGGTTTGGTAATTAAGAGTAATTAGTTTTAAGGCTTCGAAGTTATAACAATTCGTTGAAACTGGAGATTTTGTGTATTTGATTAGATTCTGGTATTACTCTGGTAGTTTTCTTGTAGCTGTCTCCATATAATATGCCCAAACAATTACAATTAAGAGCGCAATTCATATCAACCTCACTATCGCCAATAAACCATATTTTTTGATCTAATGTAATATTGTGGTTTTTGATAGCATGCTCCACTGGGTATTTATGAGGCTTGTCATATTCTGTGTCTTTGGATCCAATAATTGCAGCAAAAGAATTATTGTAATTTAAACTTTCTACTTCATATCGTAGGGATTCTCCTAATTTATTACTTACAATAAATAGAGGAATATCTTTGTTTTTAGCTGAGTTAATTAAATCTTCAGCATAGGGGTTTAAGCATAGATTATCTTTTCGTACTTGATGGTAATATTTAACGTAACATTGTAGCATTTCATCAGCCTTATCTTTAAAGAGGAGTGGAAATGATTGGCGCATTGGCATACCAAAAGTTCTTTTGCGATACTCATCTAGATAGGGCTCCATATTATATTCCTGCAGCATTTGAAACATTGCCTTTTCTATTAAAGGCCAAGTATTGGCTAAGGTATTATCCCAATCAAAAATGATAGCATTTGGAGTATTTTGACGTAGGTTAGGAATCATTTTTCAACATGTTCATATTCTGCCACTAGATAGTCATTAGCATTATTAGTGGAACTATGATATTTAGGTTTCTTCCATTTTTTTATTTGTTTATAAATTTTGGATATAACAAACCCAGTAACTATAAACCAGAAGAAGAAGTTAATAAGAAAAAACATTATTGCTAATGAGCCAATTAACGTTGCCGCAAGAAGTAATATTTGGATTATAGATAGTTTTTGTAAAATTCTAAACATACAGGAAATATAGTGATATTAATTTATTTTTCAAGTAGGAGATGTAGTTTTTCCCTATGTTAACAACATCTTTAACCTTAGCTGAATTAATTATTACAGCTGATAATCAATAGCTCGGTTTAAAAATTTATAACAGGGGATCATGTGCATAAATGAAGTAGAGTAATTCTCTATTAGCTAATCGATACTTTAAATCTAAAATTTAACTCATACTAGAAGAATCTGGATAATTCTTTATATAATACAAATTGTTTTTTTTATCAATTAGGCTAGGATTTGCATCGATTGGAAATTAAATGAGCTCGATATTTCATAAATGCTAAAAGCCAAAAGAATTAATATATTTTTTAATCAGCTATCTGCTCGACGCAATAGATTCATATGCGCTAAATATTTAATTTTATTCTCCTTCTTATTATTAGCTCTTAGAATATATAATATATCTGTAGTTAACCATAAATCCTATGAGAGATATTACGCTAAACCAACTATTGATTTTAGAAAAGATATCATGGACCGTCATGGTAATATGCTAGCTACCAATCTAGTGACTTATTCTTTATATGTTAAGGCGCATTTAATAGAGGATAAGGAGAGTTTCCTAAAGTTAATTCAAGAATTATTCCCTAGCACAAATGCACAAAGTTTTATAGCCAAATTAAATAGAAAAAAAACTAATCTAATATTATTACAAAGAGATATCACTAAACAGCAGAAAGACTCTATTGAACAGGAGGGGTTTCTTGGTGTATTCTTCCATGAAGATGTAAAAAGAGTTTACCCACATACAAACTTATTTTCTCATGTAATTGGCTATGTAGATATAGACGAGCGTGGACTTACTGGTATTGAAAAAGCATTAAATAATAATTTGATAACGAAAGATTCAGAAACTTTGATAACAAGTCTCGATTTGGACATTCAAAGTATTGTAAAAGAGGAGTTAGCCAAAGAGTTAACAAAATTTAGTGCAAAGGGTGCTGTAGCGGTTATCATGGATATTAATAATGGTGAAATATTATCCTTAGTTAGTTTGCCTGATTATGATCCATATAAGCCTTGGGTATCATTAAAAGATAAGGCTTATAATAATAGAGCTAGCTTAAATCTACATGAAATGGGTTCTACATTTAAAATTTTTACTATGGCATTGGCCTTGCAGGAAGGTGTAATAGATTTAGATGAAGAATTTGACGTTTCTAAACCACTCAAAATAGATCGTTTTTTTATAACGGATCATTCAAAGGCTAAGAAACCTTTAACCGGGCGCGAGGTCTTTGTTAAATCCTCAAATATTGGTACTGCACAGATAGCCTTAAGATTAGAAGATAAAATACCTAGTTTCTTAGAATCATTAAATTTATTCAGGCCATTACCTTTAGAGCTAATAGAAACATCAAAGGGAATGAGGCCAAAACGTTGGAGGAAATCAAATACGGTAACAGCTTCTTATGGTTATGGAGTTTCGGTTACAGCAATACATTTAATTCAGGCTGTTGCAGCAATATTAAATAATAAACAAGAGTTTCATTATGCAACTTTAATAAAAGGCAAGGATACTACTATAGAAGGACAAGTTGTGTCGGAGGAGGTCTCCAAGCAAATTAGAGAAATAATGCAGCAAGTAGTTTTATTTGGTACAGGTAGAAGATCTAGATCATATTTATATTCATTAGGCGGTAAAACTGGTACTGCGCATAAGATAGGTATATCTGGCTATGATCACAATAAATTATTATCCTCATTCATAAGTTTCTTTCCAATTGAAAATCCTCAATATATTGTCTATATCAATTACGATGAACCACAGGGTATTAAGGAAACTTATTATTACGCTACAGGAGGAGTAACTGCTGCACCTGTTACTAAAAGAATAATTGAAAGAATTGCTCCCTTATTATCAGTTTACCCAGATAAATTATGATTTTAATTAAGCATGTTTTTTATAAGTTTTTGTTAATGAACAAGTCATGATGGATAATTCTATAAGCTATAAACTCTCTGACTTTTTGGCAAAACTTGGTGTTGAGATTAGTGATAACCTAGCAAATATTCAGGTTAAATCATTAAGTCAGAATAGTAACAATTGTAACAAAGATGATCTTTTTGTTGCAGTAAAAGGAAGTAAATTTCATGGAATTGAGTTTTTTAAGGATGCTCGTTCTAGAGGTGTTAAATTCTGTCTAACTAGTCAGATATCCAATGAATATCCACTTGAATCACAGATATTGATTACTGATTTAGAATCACGATTAACAGAAATATGCATAGCATTTTACCAAGATATTAATATAGCTAATATAGTTGCAGTCACTGGGACAAACGGCAAAAGCTCTATAATTGATCTAATCTATCAAATTGGTAGTAGTCTTAATTTTAAATGTAATAGCTTAGGCACGATTGGTTTTAAGAATGAACATAAAGAAACAATCGCAAGTAATTTAACTAGTCCCGATATATTTGCTTTTTATAATTATCTGAATATCTCAGCAGAAAATAATATTGATATATTTGCTTTTGAGGCATCGAGTCATGGTTTGAGCCAAAAAAGAATTGGAGCTGTAAAATCAGATACAGCTATTTTTACTAATCTATCCTTAGATCATTTGGATTATCATGATGATATGGAAAGCTACTATCAGGCAAAAAAACTATTATTTACAAATCATATAAAAGAAAATTCCCATATAATTATCAATATAGATGATAATTATGGTAATAGACTTGCTACAGAGCTATCAAACCAGAATGTCATTAGAATATCGCAGAAGCATGAAGCAGAAGTAAAATTTCATATTTTATCAGATCACAGCTTTAAGTTACAAATTCTAGGTAAGGAAGTTATTATTGAGCATAATTTCATCACTAATTTTCAGATTGTTAATTATGTTACAGCCATAGCTTATTTTACTCTACATCATCAAATAAAATTAGATTTATTTGAGCAAATGGCTTTGAGTTTAGAATCAATAAAAGGGCGTATGGAGATTTATGAGATACCACAAAAACATGCTAAAATCATTATTGATTTTGCCCATACGCCAGACGCAATGAAAAATGTTTTAAAGGATCTTAAATCTAAGACACAGAACCGTTTGATTACTGTTTTTGGTTGTGGCGGTGATCGAGATAAAACCAAAAGACCTATAATGGGTAAGTTAGCAAATGAGATAGCTGATATTGCGATTGTAACCGATGATAATCCGCGTTATGAAGATCCAGCTATAATTCGTTCTGAAATTATGCATGGTAATAAAGGTCTTATCGAGATAGATGGAAGGTATGAAGCTATATTATTTGGATTAGAAAATATAAAAAATGGTGATATTTTGGTGATTCTTGGTAAAGGTCATGAAGAATATCAAATAGTGA
Organism: Rickettsiales bacterium; assembly: GCA_018659605.1. Taxonomy (GTDB): domain Bacteria; phylum Pseudomonadota; class Alphaproteobacteria; order Rickettsiales; family JABIRX01; genus JADHOX01. Next base: position 5,043 of record JABJMA010000058.1, on the reverse strand, counting down.
AAGATAAAAAGCATGTTTTTTCAGAGAGTGATATAATACAAAATTATTTAAAGGAGCATTATGTACATAATTAATATATTGAATAGATTTGATATAACGGTGACGGATAGTATATTTCTGACATTTGTTTCAATCTTATTACCGTTCCTTACTGTTGTTTTGGGCTTTAAATTATTCACTTTAATGCTTACTAAATTTAATTTGGGATATCAACCAATTCGCGATGATGGGCCTAGTTCTCATATTGCCAAAAAAAGTAAGGTTTTTACCCTTGGAGGCCTACTTATTTTTATAGCCATATTTTTTAGTGCTATGATTATTTATCCTAGCTTAAACCCATTACTGATTGGATTGATTCTAATATATATGGCAAATATGCTGCTTGGCGGTTTGGATGATTTCTTAAAATTACGCAAAAAAAATAGTCGTGGAGTTAGGGGTAAATATAAATTAATTTTCCAATTTGTTACAACTATAGCAATTATATATGGGCTTACTTCATATTACCCAGAAGATATAAACACTTTCTTAATGGTTCCATTAATTGAGAGTGAAATTGACCTTGGTTATTTTTATTATATCTTTGCTGCCATAGTAATTGTAGGCACCTCAAATGCTGTAAATCTTACAGATGGTCTAGATGGATTAGCTGCATATACTTTATTACCAGTTTTAGTATTTTTTCTTGTTCTTATAAAGCTTAGTGACTTTAACTATTTATTTATTTTCTCTGATGAATATCTAGCTGATCTTAAGCATTTAGAGTATATGATTATTATTGTTTTTGGTGCTTTAATGGGATTCCTTTGGTGGAATAGTAATCCAGCAAAAATATTTATGGGAGATATTGGCAGCTTACCACTTGGAGCGTTTATTGGCTTTTTAGCTGTTATTACTAAAAGTGAGTTGATAATGATCATTTTGGGAGGCATCTATGTTTTAGAAGCCAGCTCTGTGATCCTGCAGGTATATTACTTTAAAGTTACTCGGAAACGTATTTTTAAAATGGCTCCTATTCATCATCATTATGAATTAGCCGGTATTAAAGAGAATGTTATTGTAACAAGATTTTTCATGGTTAGTTTTGTATTAAGTATGTTGAGTTTAACATTAGTATTTATCTAGATAAAAATTAATTTGGAATGTGATGGCAAGTAAACTACAAAACAAAAAGTTATATTTTCTTGGTCTTGGGGCCTCTAATATCTCTGCGGCGAAGAATTTAAGCCAGACTAATGAGATTTTTGTTTATGATGATAAAATCTCAGAGTTGGCAGATTTTAATTTTATTCACTATAATGATATAGATTTTTCTTCTATCGATTATCTAGTCGCAACTCCAGCTATACCAACAACTTACCCAAAGCCTCACCCAGCTATTAAACTCGCTCTTAAGCATAATGTAAAAATAATCGGCGATATAGAATTATACTTCATGCAATTTAATCGCTTGCCTAAGATTATAGCGATCACTGGTACTAATGGCAAATCCACAACTACCTCATTAATTTATCATTTATTATCTCAGACTTTAAGTAATAAAATATATGTTGGGGGTAATATAGGAACCTCGGTTTTTGAAATACCAATAGATGAATCTGCTTATTATGTAATAGAGATGTCATCATTTCAGCTTGAATTACTATCTGAATTAGAATTTGATTATTCTGTCCTCCTTAATATTACGCCGGATCACTTAGATCGACATAAAGATTTAGAAGGATATGTAAAAGCAAAGATGCGCATATTTTATAAAAAGAAACTTAATAATATTGCCATTATTTGTAGCGATAGTCCTATAGCTTATAATATTTTCGATAGCTTAGAAAATCAGAAAATAAAATATAATAGTGATGAAATAAAAGAGGGGGATAAAGGACTATATTATAAATCCTTTCTGATTCTAAATAATCTACTTGAGCTTAAGAAATTCAGCAATCCTCAAAATTTAATTGCAGCTTTAATTATTGCAGAGATGGAGGGAGTTGATCTAAGCTTGGTGCAGCCAATAATTGAGAAGTTTAAGCCTTTGGAACATCGCTTTGAGAAGGTAATTACTTATGATAATATCACTATTTATAATGATTCAAAAGCTACAAATGCTGAAAGTACTGAGAATGCTTTAAAGCAGCTTGATAATATCTATTGGATAGCTGGAGGCATTCCTAAAGATGGAGGCATTATTGGATTAGAAAAATATTTTTCAAAAATTAAAAAAATATATTTATTTGGTGAGGCTGCAGATTTATTCCAGAGACAAATTAATGGTAAAGTTGAAACTGCTATTTTTGATCAAGATTTTAAAAGGCTGGTGATTACCTCTATTGCGGATGCGAAAGCAGATGTTGACCAAATAAATATTTTATTTTCGCCATCATGCTCCTCATTTGATATGTTCGCAAATTACGCTGCTCGAGGTACTGAGTTTAAAAAATTAATAGAAGATTATCTAAAGTGTTAGATTTAATATCAAGAAATAGCTATAAGCTTACAAAATGGTGGTATAGCTTGGATCATGCTATCTTATTTATAGTATTTTTTATGATGCTTTTTGGGATGCTGGTTTTAACTTCTTCTAGTCCTTCAGTTGCTTATAAAATTGGTGTAGATTCAAATTTCTTTTATAAGAAGCATTTAATATTTCTGGTAGCTGGGTTGTTAATGATGCTAATTATATCGGCATTTGATGAGCGCCTTATCCTAAAATTATCACTTCCCTGTTTTCTCTGCCTTATATTATTAATGTGCTTTGTTTTAATGAATGAGCCGCAATTAAAAGGAGCTAAGCGTTGGATTCGTATTATGGGATTTTCACTTCAGCCATCAGAGTTTATCAAGCCTATATTTCTTATTATTAATTCTTTAATACTGTCAAAATTTATTTATTACAATAAATCCTATAAATTCCTTTGGGCCTCTATCTTACTTTATGTAACGACTATTTTTCTATTAGTTCTTCAGCCTGATATGGGTATGGTAATTAATTTTACCTTTATTTGGCTAGCACAATTATTCTTAATTGGTTTTCCATTATTTATTATTTTGTCAATAGGGTGTATAGGTTTATTTGGCCTGGTACTTGCTTATTATAATTTTGCTCATGTTAAATATCGTCTTGATATGTTTCTATTTTCTGATGGGAATTTGTCTTATCAGGTTCAGAAATCTATTGATGCTATTAAAAATGGTGGCTTATGGGGGCAGGGATATTACCAGGGAATAGTAAAAGAGAATTTACCGGATTCTCATACGGATTTTGTCTTTGCAGTTATTGTAGAAGAATTTGGTTTTATAATTGCATTACTTCTACTAGCTGGCTATGCAATTATTATAATTAGGACTCTAACTATTGCCTATAAGCATAATAATTTATTTATTTCATTATTACTTTCAGGATTGGCATTACAAATAGCATTCCAAGTATTGGTAAATATTGGCGTTAATATTAATTTACTACCAACCAAAGGTACAATCCTACCATTAATTAGTTATGGTGGATCATCATTCATAGCAACCTCTGCAATGATGGGAATGATTTTGTTATATAGCCGTACTAGTTATGGTCGAATGCTGTAAATAACGTGTGGTTTGGGTCCTCCCTCCCACCCGGAACATATGCAATTCCCAATAATTGAAATGCGATAACAACTCCGTAGGGGCGGGGTCCTCCCGCCCGGAACAAATACAAAAGTCAATAATTGAAATGAGATAATCACCCCGTAGGGGCGGGGTCCTCCCGCCCGCCTGTAAACAAGTTCGATTCCCAATTATTGGCATAAAATAATTAAATCGACTCCACTTTCAATAAACAAAGATTTGAATTTGTTGAAAAACGGGCGGGAGGACCCCGCCCCAACAAGATTCAACATCCGATATGAAATTTGAATTATGAAATTGGGTGAAATGTGAATTCCCGCCCGCCCGCCCAGAATATATAAATCTCCCTTTTATCCGTTCTAACACACGGATTTACCCCTAGGATTCGTTGACTAATATTAAGTTTTGCAATAACTTATATTTCGAAGTCAAAACTTAATATTTCATGACAGTAGCAAAAAATATTTTAATTAGTGCTGGTGGTACAGGAGGGCATTTCTTCCCGGCTTTAGCATTAGCAAAATCATTACGGGATAATGGTAAGAGCGTTATATTAACCACAGATAAAAGATGTCAGTCATATATCCCTAGCGATGCTGCTGATACAACTATTATTCAGAATGTTACAAGATTCAGGAGAAGACCTATAGCCCTAATATTATTTAGCTGCACAGTTTTTTATTATATTTGGAGTAACCTGGCCTTAATGCGTAATAAGAAGATAGATGTGGTTTTAACCTTTGGTGGTTATCAATGCATAGCTGTTTTACTTGCAGCTTATATTCTACGGATACCAATTATTTTAAATGAACAAAATATTATAGCTGGTCGGACTAATCGACTTTTTGCTAAAATAGCTGATAAGATTGCAGTTGGTTTTAAAAATCAGCAAGGTTTTGAGGCCTTTAGTGATAAAGTTGTGTTAACAGGCATTCCAGTTCGATCAGAATTTTATGTTAAGCCGACAATAGGGGATAAAGATTTTTTACATATCCTAGTTACAGGCGGCAGCCAAGGGGCAACTATCTTTAGTAAATTAACCCCAGATCTTTTAGCGAAAATCAAACCAGAATATATAAGTAAGATAAAATTAGTGCAGCAAGTACGTCAGGAAGATAGCGCTGGATTGGAAAATGCATTATTACCCTATACAATTGATAGACGCCTAGAGACGTTTTTCCCTAATATGGCCGATGAAATGGTCAATAGCGATTTGGTAATTACAAGATCAGGTGCATCAACAATAGCTGAATTAATCGCAGTTAAAAAACCATGCATCTTCATCCCATACCCAGAAGCTATGGATAATCATCAATATTATAATGCCAAAGAATTAGAGCAGATAGGGGTAGGGATGATACTAGATCAGAATCAGATAGATATTGATCAGCTTGCAGAATTTATAGAGCAAGCAATAGAGAATAGGGAGGTGTTAACAAACATGTC
>JABJMA010000057.1 GCA_018659605.1 Rickettsiales bacterium | reverse complement strand
TTCATATATCTCTCACATGTACGTAATTCAAAGCTAGTATCACTTTCTGCAGAAGCTCTATCATTTTCATCAGGCTCTTGCATATGTTTGTTTTAGTAATATTAAGATAATCATAATTAATTTTACTGATTAGAAATTCTGAAATGTAATTATACTAGTGGCTAGGGTTATTAGTAATATACAAAATCTTTAACAGTTGTTATTTCTCTCAGCATTTTCTCCTACATTGAGCCATTTACCACTGGAAGATGTTGAATTACTACAAGTTCCAAAACACCATCTTGTTCGTCGATCCTTATTACCCCAAAAATCTGTATTACAAACTTCTCTTCTGCTATTTATATCGCTATTATAACTTCCTGGAGCCCACCAATTATTGCTATTTAGGTCATAACATTTTGCCTTACATGCTGAAGAATCAATATGCCAACTAGCAGTAGCAGATGCACCAGATCCTGAGATGTTACATGATGCTGTTATTGAGTTATTATGCATCCAACCCCTTGATCCAACTGCACCATCAATTTTAACCTTAGTTGAGCTATTACATGATACAGATTGTGTTGTACCATAATTTCCAGCTGAAAGTTTTACCTCAACAGATTTATTTAAATAGCTGTTATAGTTGACATAACCACCATTACAATTAGGGGCACCTGAGCCGGCATCCATTCGTTGTAGAAAGTAAGCCGAGAAGTTTTGAGAGCTTCTATGCCAACCAGATGGGCAGGATAATTTTGAAGCGCTACAGCTATTTGTAATGTTAGTCCATTGATTAGTCTCGTAATCACATGTTGCAGTTGCTGTTCCGCTATAGCCATATTCACAATTTACAGTTTCATTATAATCTGCATTCTGAACTCCTGGTGCGTTTAGTTTAAAATGATAGGATGATGAAGAACTAACCTCATTATTGTTATTATCATAATATTTTGTCGGACAGTTTGTTTTACAAATACCTGATCCAGCATGATCAACCCATGTTCCTTCTTCTCCATCTATACCAGAACATTTATATGTTGATGTGCCACCATATAGGTTTTTACCACCTACACATATTACACTCATTGCTGATGATTTTATATCCTCAATTGCTAATGTCTTTGGCATCACAGCGCCAATTGCTGTAGTTGGTAGTTCATCTTCATCACAAAATACTGGGCAAAATGCATTAGAGTCTGTCATTTTCCAACTTCCATCCATCATGCAGCGGCCTTTTAATTGGACTGTATTGGTTTCTAATCTAGACCAGGCGGCATTTTTTTCTGATGTAGAAAATGAATTCCATTCTGATTCTGAGGAACAGCCACACCATATTTCTTCTCCTTCTGGAGTATAGTGTGCAGCTGCTTGAACTGGGCAACTTAAAAAGTCTGCAATATCAGTTCCACTATAATCAGGACATATATTTAAATTAATGAAATCACTATATATCATATTACCACTATAATAATCCATAGTGTAAGCCATCATCATTTCCCAATCTGATGGTAGTGATGTTGAATCTGGAGCATCATAAAGTTTATAACAAACATAAATAAAACCAGAATTATTATAAATCTTAAAATTTAATTTATGATAGTAATCATATCTAATGTCTGTACTATTGGAATTCGCGGCTAAGTTACAATAACTATTTATATCACTCTGAGATAAGCTTGAGATATCAAAATTAGCATAATCAAAACTTGTGCTATAATCAGGATCTGGAACATCTACTGCATTAAACATTCTAACATTTCCATCTGTACGAGATATTTTGATATTGATATCAGCAATATCAATACCAGTAGTATTTAACTCATAGTTAAAATTAACTTTATCAGTATCTAGAGGAAAAAATTTAGGTATACATAGATTTTGAGCGGCACTTGGAAATAATGGATCTAAATTATTATATTCAGCGGAGTTAATATATGTTAGATAATCATTAGTAATTAAATCGTTATTATAACTATACATAGAATCTTTAATTGCATCTGAATAGAATTCAGCGCTTGAACCATCAAAATGAAAATATTCATTATAGAGATTATGCAGACAGATAAAACCATAATATTTACTATCCTCAGAACACATATCGCTGCTGGTAGGATTTCCGCATTCAGTAGCATGAGAAGCGCTATCAAAATAACATCCGGCATCACTCCTAAGAAATTCACTACAGGGTTGATTGAGTATTTTTGTTTTCCCATCACTCACATCGTATAATAGATATGACTCATCATAAATTACAGCATTATTGAATAGAAAAGGCATTACAATATTCTGATTATTATTATTTTTTAGATATGTATATATGGTCATATCAATGTTATTAGACATAGCATTATTTGTATTCAGAAAGTCATATTTTGGATAATCATATGGATCACCAATACTAACTTGATAGCTAGGAGCATTTCCAGGATCAGAATATTCTGAAATATTAGTATATGATACTGTTTGGTCCCCATTATTATCTTCATAACTTCTAAGATAAAATATTTGGCTGATCTCTTCACTGGAGTCTAAACTATTAGAGATAGTTACTTTCATTTTAGGGTCTATGTAATTTGAGTCTATACCTAAACCAGTAATTGCGATATTATAATCTTGGACGCTATCAACAATTTCAATAGTTTTATGAGGAATACAATCATCAACTAGATATTCAGATTTGTTATATTCAACTAAATCATTATCAGATTCATTAAGGATTAAGTCCTCTAATAATTCATCTGAATCAGCGCATTCGCTGCCCGAATCAAGAAGGCATCCATATAGACATAATTCAGGCTCAGAGCCTACAGAATTATTATTTTCAACATTTAGTAATAATTGATATTTAAAAAAACCATCTTGATAGTTATAGCTTTCAGTTCCAAGCCCCATAGTAAAGTTTTCAGAGCTATTTTCAGCATTTGGATTTCCACCAGATATAGTTAGATTAACTTCAGGGGTTAGAAATGTCGAATCAGATGATTTTGAGATGCTAAAGCTAGGCTCTGATACAATTGAGTAATTTCCACCTTGGAATTTTGTCATTTGATTGAGGAAATTATATTGACCAGACTTATTTGGTATAATAATACCGCTACTTAAAATATCCCTTGCATTATTTTCATCAACATTAACCCTACAAACATCCCAGATTCCTCTAAATGAATCTGAGGGTGCATCTTTGAAACTTGTAATAGTAAGGCCGCTTAATTCTTTCTCGTCGCAATTTGCATAACCATTTTTTACAACGTCATATAATTTGTTCCATGTCATGACTTTAATATAACAATAACGATCATCACCAGTGTTATAGTCAGCAGTATAGGTCCAATCTTTTCTACCATCATTTTTATTGCGATCATTGTAATCATCACAGATAATCATTCGACGCCATCTCAACCATTGAAAGGAAAAACCCTCTGTACTAAAAGAATTATCATCTAAAGGAAAATAGTTTTCAGTTCTAGTTCCATCTAGGTTGCTAAATGCTTGAGTATGCCAGCCCCATTGTGATATAAAAAATTGAATAACTTTATCAGTTCCATAGATCTTTATTCTTGGTTGGAGTAAATAATAACCACCAGGGCCAACCTGAGAAGCTTTTGCATAAATATATTCAGATCCTTTGCCTAAAGGATTATTAGATTTGTCGAATTTAAATTCTCTTTTTGTTCTATCATTAAATCCATCCTCTTTAGGTGGCGTTATACCAAGTAGATCAAGTGCATCTGATAGAACCGGCATTTCTGTGAAATTTTTGGTTCCACATGATTTTGTGAATCCAAATGTACTATATAATAAAGTAGTGGTAGTTGAAAGGCTAAATTTTCCATTAGGGATTTGACTTAATATAGGAAAAGGTGAGAAACAGTCATCAGCTGGTTCTCCAAGGGCATTAATACCACATAGCTTGCAGCCAGAGCTAGGGCATTCATATGAATTGGTTTGATCATTCCAAAAGCTATCATATGGATATGAAGAATTTGATGTTAGATCTACACTAATATATTCGTCGCATCTATTCTGCCAACATAAATCATAGAAATATGCAGAGCAGCCAGAACCAGAGAATGCATGGCTAAATGTGGTTAGCGTTATAAGAAAAATATAACATAAAAAACGCGCAATCATATATAGATGATATCAGAAGAAATTAATCGTGCAATATTGTAAATATAACTGTTAAGGGATAAAAAATCTAGGAGTTTTATATAAATAACAATTATTTTGGATAAGTAAATTAAAAAGCTTCTTCTTCTTCTACTGATTTCATTAGCTTCTTCTTTTTTTCATACTCTTCCTGTGCCTCAATACTCATTGTTGCAATAGGCCTAGCTTCTAGACGTTTAATTCCTATCTCATCTCCAGAAACAATACAATAACCATATTCTTTATTCTCGATACGCACTAATGCTTGATCAATTTTAGTGATAAGCTTCATATATCTCTCACGTGTACGTAATTCAAAGCTAGTATCACTTTCTGCAGAAGCTCTATCATTCTCATCAGGCTCTTGCATATGTTTGTTTTTTAGGTCTGTGATTGTATTATCTAACTCAATAAGAAGCTGTCCTTTCCAGTCAATAAGCTTGTTTTGAAAGAATTTCAAGGATTGGTCACACATATAGGTGCTACTTAATGATGGGTGAAAATCTTTTGGTAGATTTATGTGAGATAGGTTAGATTCAATTTCATTATTTAATGAGACTCCAGAAGTTTTGCTTGTAGTACTATCAGTCATTTTTAACCCTCGTAATTTTTATATATAGTTTATTTAATTATCAAAAAAAATAATACATTAAGTCTAATCTTATTCTCTCAAAATAATAAGAAGAGTACTATTCTATAGAGGAATAAATATTATTTTCTAGAGTTTTTATAAGATTGTTTTTATCACCAAAATAAGCTATAGGTGTTAAAAACTTAATTTTTATCGTTCCAGGGCTCTTGCTCCCAAAACCCTTAGGCCAAAATTTCCCAGCATTATGTGCTGATGGAATAATACTAAGGCCGAGATTTTTAGATATAAAGGTTATGCCAGATTTAAAGGCTGATTTTTTCATATAACTAACACGGGTTCCCTCTGGAAAGATAATAATTTTCCGATCGTCCTCTTTTGCAAAAGATTTTTTAAGTTTTTTAATTGCATTATGAGGCTTTTGCCTGTCAATGAAAACCATACCTATACGCTTACAATATAATCCAATAATAGGAAGGTAGAATAGCTCTTTTTTTAAAATAAATATAGGATTTTTAAAATAATAGAGAAAGAATATTGTTTCCCAGGCAGATTGATGGTTAGAGGCAATAATACAGTTGCCTATAGGGATATTATCCTCTCCCTGGAGGCGATAATTAATTTTTAATATTAGTTTTACTAATTTTATAGAGTATTTTGCCCAAATGTAGCTTGTATATATAGCATAATCCCGATTTATTATGGCTAAAGGTAACATTCCAATACCAATTATTATTGTCCATCCAGTTAAGCATAAGTAAAAAAGAAATGTACGTATTATGCCAATATTCATCTATATAAATAGTAAAATTCTTTTTTAATCTTTTTTTTCATTACGAATATCTTTTTCAATCTTACGTAAGATAGTTACATTCTTGTTGTGATCTTTTAAATTTGTTGAAAAATTATGACCACCATTACCATCTGATACAAAATATAAATAATTCGTTTTATCAGGGTTGAATGCAGCATAGATTGCTTGATATCCAGGGTTGGTGATTGGAGTAGGGGGAAGACCATTAATTTTATAGGTGTTATATTTAGAGGAGTTTTTTAGGTCTTTTTTGGATAATTGGCGTTTTAATTGATATTTGCCATTGGTAATTGCATAGATTACAGTTGGATCAGATTGAAGGCGCATTTTTCTTGCTAATCTATTATAAAATACTCCCGAAATCTGTCCTCTTTCTCCATTTTTTCCAGTTTCCTTCTCAATAATAGAAGCCATAACCAAGACTTCTTCTTTTGATTTAAGGCTAATGTTTTTATGATAACTGTCCCAAAAACTATTCAAAAGATCATTGGTTTTTGTTTGCATGATTCTTATCAAATCATCCTTAGAGGTGTGTTTCTCAAAATAATAAGTATCAGGAAATAGGTAACCTTCTCTGGGTTTTAGGGAAATGTCTCCAGATAAATAAGAGCTTTTATTAATAATATTTATAGATTCACTAGTTGTTGTTCCTTCTACGAAAGTAATTTTGCGCAAGAAAACATCATGTGTTTGAAATTTCTTAATTAGTGAAAGAAAATTATCATTTGATGAAATTAAATATTCACCTGATTTAAATTGTATTTTACTAAATAAGTTATTTTCAATCTTCAGTAATATAATATAGGGTAGGCTTGAGCTTATAATCTGTTGGTTTTTCAAATCTTTGACTATAGATACTGCTGATCTACCATCTGTTATTTCGAAGATAATATCCTTTTCAATAGAAAAATCTTTTTTTAATAAATAAATTATTGAAGAACAAAGAAGAAGTGAAGATGCGAATATAAGGCCAAAAATTAAGCGCTTATTCATTAAATTTTTTAAATAGTAATGAAGCATTTGTACCACCAAAACCAAAAGAATTAGATAAGGCGTATGATGTTTCTTTCTCTACTATTTGGTTTGCTTGAAGGTTTATACCATGATTTTCAATGGAGTTACTTAAATTCAATGTTGCAGGTCTGGCAGATTCATAAATAGATTTAACTGTATAGATAGCTTCAATAGCACCAGCGGCACCCAATAAATGCCCGGTTGCAGATTTCGTGGAACTCATTGATAGATTATTAGATCTCTTGCTAAAAAATCTTGCAACAGTGTTTAGTTCAATTCTATCTCCCATTGGTGTAGATGTTCCATGGGCGTTAATATAATCAACTTGATCAATATTAACCTTTGCATCATTAAGAGTATTTTGCATACATCTAAATGCACCATCACCATTCTCCGCAGGAGAAGTGATATGATATGCATCGCCTGACATTCCATAACCAATGATCTCTGCATATATCTTAGCGCCGCGTTTTTTAGCAAATTCAAGCTCTTCTAAAACAACTATACCAGATCCTTCGCCCATAACAAAGCCATCTCTACCTTCATCCCATGGTCTAGAAGCTAATTCAGGTGTATCATTATAGTTGGTTGATAAAGCTCTAGCAGAAGCGAAGCCAGATAAAGCTAATTTTGTTAATGCGGATTCGCTACCACCAGAAACCATAGCATCTGCATCGCCATATTTTATTATCCTAAAAGCATCTCCGATAGCATGAGTACCGGTCGCGCATGCTGTTACTACAGAATGATTTGGTCCTTTAAAACCATATTTTATTGAAACTTGCCCAGAAACTAAATTAATCAAGCTACTGGGAATAAAAAAAGGACTAATGCGTCTAGGCCCCTTTTCTTCAAGAATCTTTGTGTTTTTATATATCTCGTAGATACCGCCGATTCCAGAGCCTATAATAACACCTATGCGATTAAGATCTTCTTCGTTAGTTGTATTAAGTCCAGCATCTGCAATCGCTTGAGAAGCGGCATCTATTCCATATAAAATGAAATTAGATACTTTTCGTTGCTCCTTTTCTGACATTAAGTTGTTTGGATCATATTCGCCAATACCAGTTCCTCTTGGGATTGATCCGGCGATCTTTGAATTAACATCCGAAACATCAAATTGAGTAATAGGTGATATACCTGATTTCATATTCATCAAGTTATTCCAATTAGAAGATATGTCAGATCCAAGAGGGGTTACAGCTCCTAATCCAGTTACTACTACTCTACGCATTTTTTAGTGGAATTAGTTATTTAGTGCTATCAATATGGCTAACGGCGTCAGCTACAGTTTTGATTTTTTCAATAGCATCATCAGGAATTTCAATACCAAATTCCTCTTCAAACGCCATCACAAGTTCAACTTGATCTAAACTATCGGCACCAAGATCTTCAACAAAATTTGATGATTCTTGAATTTTAGCTGTCTCTACTCCAAGGTTCTCAGAAACAATATTTGTGACCTTTTGTAATGTTTCGCTCATTGAATACTCTTATAAAAATTAAAAACACTGTCTTAAACAGATCGTTATAAAATTAAAGGGAAAAAATAAAATTCTTTCTTTAAAGTAACTATTTGTTGCTAGATGAAATATAAAATATTTATCTATATATCCTCAGTAAATACAATAAATATGTTAAATTAAGTCGTATTTATCATAGATATTAGGCTTTCTACATATATAGGCCACCATTAATATGTAATGTTTGGCCCGTAATATAGCTTGCTTCATCACTTGCTAGGTATAATGCACCGGCTGCAATATTCTCTGTAGATCCTAATTTTCCATTTGGTATATTCTTTAAGATTGAGCTGGTTTGTTCTTCGTTTAATTTATCTGTCATAGCTGTTTGAATGAATCCTGGTGCGATACAGTTAACAGTAATGTTCCTGGCAGCTAGTTCGATAGCGAGTGATTTACTCATGCCTAAAATAGCTGCTTTTGAAGCGCAGTAATTTGCTTGACCAGGATTGCCGGAATGACCAACAATCGAAGTTATATTGATAATACGCCCATGTCTTTTTTTCATCATTGGTCGAATAAGACTTTTTATTAAGTAGAAAGCAGAGTTTAAATTAACATTAATAACAGATTCCCATTCATCATCCGACATCAGCATTGATAAGTTGTCGCGTGTAATACCAGCATTATTAATTACTATATCTATGGAGTCGGTTAGTCTTTTTGCTAATGTTTTAACGGCCTCTTTATCCATAAAGTCACAGCTATATGCCGTGCATCTAGATGCATCTAATTCACTATTGATGAAGTGGTTTAGTTTCTCATCAGAGGTGCCGACAAGTGAAATCTTGCAACCATTATCTAAAAATGCTTTGCATAACGCCTTGCCAATACCGCCTGTAGCACCTGTAATTAGTACATTCTTTCCTGAAAAATTAAACATTGTCTAAACCTCTTAAATAATCAATTGCTTTTAAATAGCTTTTTGCACCTTCTCCAAAGAAAATTTGATCAGCGCGTAAGCTAATATATGAATTCTTTCTAAACTCTTCTCGTTTTGTTATGTCTGATAAATGAACCTCTATAACAAGACCTTTAAATATTTTAAGTGCGTCTAATATCGCTATAGAAGTATGAGTGTAGGCTCCAGCATTAATGATAATAGCCTTGTAATAATTTGATCTAACCGCATCATGAATAAACTCAATTATTTCACCTTCATGATTAGACTGTTTCGCAACTAAATTAATATCATTCTTTAGCGCGTATTGCTTAGTATTTAACTCAATCTCACTTAGGCTAATATTCTGGTAATGCTCAGTTTCACGGAGCTCCAGTAAGTTTAGATTAGGGCCATTTATTAAAAGGGATTTTATCATATACTTAGCTTTTATCTCTATATAAGAAAACTGTAATTGGAATCGAAAGAATATATAATAGACCAATTAAAGGTAGACATATCCATGGTCGAATAACTAATATAGCGAAGAAAATTGCAAATATAATTAGAGTAGGGACAAAGAATTTACTGGGTATTTGAAAGCTCTTAATGGAAATGGTTGCTAGATTACCTGCCATCATAATAGCAATAGTTATTGCATAACAAGCAGTCATTGGTGTCGTTATGGTAAATGGAATGTCATTAAATGAGAGCATAATTGGCACTAAGAGCAATCCTCCACCACATGGAGCAGAAATACCTTTAAAGGTATTCTCTATAGCCTCATCACTATTAAATCTAGCTAGACGAAAGGCACAACACACTATGATTAATGTAGTTACTGCCCAGCCAACCCCCTTTATTGGAATGTTAGTTAATGACCAAAGATATAATAAGATAGCTGGAGCTATACCAAAATTTAAGAAGTCAGCTAGCGAGTCAAGAGCAGCACCAAATTTGCTTGAGGCGTTTAAAGCCCTCGCTAGCCTACCATCTAAGCCGTCAATAAAGGCTGAGATGACAATTAGCCCAACAGCATTTTCCCATTTTTGATCTAAGGCGTATCTTATTGATGTTAGTCCAATAGTCATACCAATTAAGGTGACAATATTAGGTAACAGATTGACAAAGGGTAGGTGAGATTCTTTTTTAATCATAATTGATTTATTTGTCAGAAGAAATACTTGCCTTCTTTTTAGTCTTGGTTTTACTGCTAGTTGTAGAACTTGCTTTAGTGGCTTTCTGTGATGAGCTACTAAGTGCTTTTAATTGAGCTAATTTTGTTTCACCCCCTACAACTCTTTGTCCTTTTAAGACATTTATCTCAGAATTTAAGGGTAGATAGATATCTACTCTAGAACCAAATTTGATAATACCAAATTTATCACCACATGATACTTTATCATTCATGGCATAGTCACATATTATTCTCTTTGCAATAAGCCCTGCTATTTGAGTAATGACAATTTTTTGTTTATTATCAGTTAAAATAGTTGAAGATTGTCTTTCATTATCTGTAGATGCTTTATCTAAAGAAGCATTTATAAACTTACCTGATCTATATTGTGTATCAATAACGGTTCCTGAAACTGGGGTACGGTTAACGTGAACGTCAAACACACTCAAGAATGTACTAATGCGTATTAGCTCTTTTTGTTCAATATCAAGCTCTTCAGGAGGAAAAGCTTTTTCTATCGCGGTAACCACACCATCAGCTGCTGAAATAACTAAATCTTTTTCAGTTGGTGTCGTTCTGTCTGGGTCTCTGAAAAAATACATTATGTAAAGAGTAGAAATTCCGGAAACCCAGGTTAGATTAACAGAAATGGAGGAGCATATAAGAGTAAATATAAATGCGATTATAATATATATGTAGCCTTCTTTATGAATTGAGGGAATGAAATTGGTCATAATAGTAAAAAATGAAGAAATTATTTGCTTGAAAAAATAATGCATATCTCTATCTAAATTGAAAGATTAGTAAAGTTTTTTTTAACATATTTGTAACATGATATTTATGAACAATAGAGTTGCAATAGCTTACGGGGATGGAATAGGTCCTGAGATTATGGAATCTGTACTGTCAGTTTTTCGTGCTGCAGAATTAAATTTATCAATAGATGTTATAGAGGTAGGTAAGAAGCTATATACTAAAGGGTTTGATTCGGGTATTTCTCCTAGTTCATGGGAGACAGTTCTAAATAATAAGATTTTGTTAAAAGCACCAATTACAACACCGTTTGGTGGTGGTTATAAAAGCTTAAATGTTACTTTTAGGAAAGGGTTGGGATTATATGCTAATATTAGGCCAATGAGATCATTCTCACCTTTTATTCAGTCCTATGCCGATAAAGCTGATATTGTTGTAATTCGTGAAAATGAAGAAGATCTATATGCGGGGATAGAATATCGCTTAAGTCATGATACATATCAGTCATTAAAGTTAGTGTCGCGTCAAGGTTGTGAGAAAATTATCAAATATGCATTTGATTATGCCGTTTCTCATAATCGCCAAAAAGTTACCTGTTGTGTAAAAGATAACATAATGAAAATGACTGATGGTTTGTTTAGCGAGGTATTTGATGAGGTTGCTAAATCCTATCCATCAATTGAGAATAATAAAATTATAGTGGATATTGGAACAGCTAGAATGGCAAAATATCCAGAAGATTTTGATGTTATAGTAACAATGAATTTATATGGAGATATCATCTCAGATGTTATAGCTGAAATGTTGGGAAGTGTTGGTACTTGTGGCTCTGCAAATATTGGCGATGATTTTGCAATGTTTGAGGCTATTCATGGTTCAGCTCCAGATATTGCAGGTAAAAATATAGCTAATCCATCAGGCCTATTAAATGCGTCAATTATGATGCTAAAGCATATTAATTTAGTTGAAAAAGCAGCCTTAATTGAAAATGCTTTGCTTAAAACTGTTGAGGATGGTATTCATACTGCTGATATGTATAGTGATGATAATTCCAGTCAGAAAGTATCAACAACAGAATTTACTGATGCAGTAATAGCAAGGATGGGCTCAGCGCCAGAGGTTTTGAAGACAATAGAGATGCAATCTAATCAGTCTAAAGCAAGTAGTTATGAGATTATTGACCAAACTCAAACAGTTAATCGCGAATTGGTTGGTATAGATTTATATGTTTTTTATAAATATAATGTAGTAGATGATTTAGTAACTATTTTACAGAATCTAGGAGATAATTTAAATTTGCAGTTACAAATGATTTCATCCCGAGGCCTTCAAATATGGCCTATTAATGTTAATGAGAAGGAAAAGAGCGAGGTTTCACAATGTCGTTTTGTCTCAAATCAATCTAATAAAATTGTTACCCAACAAGATATTTTATCATTGTTTATATCTTGTAATGATAAAGAAATTGATATAGTTAAAACAGAGAATCTATATCTCTATGATGGTAAAATTGGATTTTCTTTATCTCAGGGGCAATAGATGAATATTTGTAGATACTTATAAAATGGAGAATAAGAACCAAGAAAAGATTACTAAATCCATTGAAGATAAAACATATTTTAAATCTGCGTTTGAGTGGCATTTAGATAAATATTTATATCCATATTATGCTAGGAATGTTTATTTTATTACCGTCGTAGTGATGTCTCTTAGCTTACTTGTTCTATATAGTGAGATAAAGGCTTGGTTTCCATTATCAGTACAAAAAGCTATTGTTCTAGTTAACGAAGATAATACTGAAAAGAAACTTCGTTTGTATAAAATGAGTGATAAATATAAAAACCCTGATTTTGCTGTTTTAGAATATCTGTTAAAGAATTTTATAAGATTAAATGAGAAATTTCCTAAAGGGTCACTAGACGTGTTATCTCTTGATCAAAGAATAAAAAAAATTACCAATAACTCTTCTAAAACCTATGCAAAAAGCTTTCAGAAAAGTTTTGAATATAATGATGCAAGAAATTTGCTTTATAGAGTCGGTAACAATGGTTCAAGATTACTCACTATAAATGATATAAATCTAGTTGGAGTTGATGAAAGTTTTTGGAACCAGGTAAAACATCTAGGAGATGTTTTTTATTTTATGCCCGATCAGGCTGTAGCGATTATAAAAGTAGAGGAGAAATCCTTGCTTAAGGACACTGTAGTTGAAAGATATAAGGTTACTATTGATTTTGTATTTTCTGGAGTTATTTTTGATCAAGAAAATAAAAAGCTGACAATACCACAATTTGTAGTTAAAAATTATTATAAAACAAAATTATGAAATTAAAATTAAGAATCTGCCTTTATCTAGTTATTAATATTGTGTTATTTTCAGGTGCATCTTATGCCTTCTCGGAAATTGACCCTAGAAGGATGGCTTATGATCCTAGGATTGCAACATATGTGTATAAAGAAGACTCTTTATATAAATATACTGGATTTTACGAATACCAATCTCACATTAAGTTTGAACCTGGTGAGACGATAAAAACAATTTCTATGGGTGATACTACAGGTTGGGAAATAGTTAGTTCTGCTAATAGATTATTTCTAAAACCGAAAACATCTAAGGCAAAAACTAATATGACTCTGATAACAAATAAAAGATTATATCATTTTAATTTGGATGCTAAGCATGCTAAATCTATATATCAGGAAGGACTCATTATTGAAGCAAAGTTTATTTATCCAAGTGAGGAGTCCCAAATAGAGCTTCTTGGTGAGTCTAATCAAGATGTTCCAGATTTAAAAAAACCAGAAAATTATAACTTTAATTATACATTTAGTGGTCCAGACATCATTGCGCCAGTTAAGGTCTTTGATGATGGTCAATTTACATTTTTTGAGTTTTCAAGAAAGAACTCTAAGCTGCCAGCAATATTTCAGGTAGATTCTGAGGGGTATGAAGGATTAGTTAATTTTAGATCAGTAGGTGATTATATAGTTGTTGAATCTCTTTCAGCAACATTTACATTAAGACATGGTACCAATACTGTTTGTGTTTTTAATGAGGATCTAAGAGAGTAAGATTAACTAAATATAATTAGCTAAAAAAGGAGAGGTTTATGTCAGCTAATATCGAGTTTCTTGCATTGGCAAGAAAGCTATCGGAGATTATTTCAGTAAGTGATAATTACTTATCATTATCATTAATCTTATCGATAGGTTATAATGGAAGCTTAACAGAGTTGAATAATATTTTACGAATATTATTAGATAGGTCAGATATTAATAGGGATATAGCCATCACTGAATTAAAGAAAATATTATTTTACAATAATATGAATATTAATCTTAGAGAGAAGTTTGATTCATTAATCTAAATGATTGAAAGTCAAAACTAAACTCAGTCTTTATCAGGAAAATATTTTACAATGAGAAGGCAGCTTTAATAAGATCTTGTTGTTCTTTAATATGAACAGACATATACCCCGTTGCTGGCGATGCAGATGCAATACGTCCAACATAGCGAATTTTGGTTTCTAGCACATCAATAAATACATCTCTTATATGTGTCCAGGCACCGGAATTTTTAGATTCTTCTTGAACCCATAATATCTCAGCATTAGGATGTTTGGCTAGAATATCTTTTACAGCTTTCTCTGGGAAAGGGTATAATTGCTCTATTCTATTGATCATAATATCTGTTTTATCTTTAGCTACTTCGGCTAGATCGTAATATATTTTTCCACTACAGAAAATAATGCGTTTGATGGATTTGTTTAATTTTCTAGGATCTTGAATTACCTTTAAGAATTTTTTATTTGCTTCAAAATCTTTAATATCGGATACAGCTAACTTATGTCTCAGTAGTGATTTTGGTGACATAACAATCAATGGTTTTCGAAAATCTCTAAGCATTTGCTGTCTTAGCAAATGGAAAAAATTTGCCGGAGTTGTTGTATTAATAATCTGCATATTATCTTCAGCGCATAGTTGTAAAAATCTTTCCAATCTAGCGGATGAATGCTCAGGGCCTTGTCCTTCATATCCATGAGGTAATAATAATGTGACCCCAGACATCCTAAGCCATTTAGTTTCACCAGATGCAATAAATTGATCAATAATAATTTGAGCACCATTGGCGAAATCACCAAATTGACCTTCCCAAATAGCTAAACAATTTGGGTTTGAAAGTGAATAGCCATATTCAAAGCCTAATACTGAATATTCTGATAAGACAGAGTTAAATACTTCAAATTTATTTTTTAAGTTTGCAACTTTATTTAGGGGTAAGATGCGTGACTCATCCTCGGAATCTATTAAAACTGAGTGTCTATGCGAGAAGGTTCCTCTACCAGAATCTTGTCCTGATAATCTAACTGAGTAACCATCTTGTAGTAATGATGCGTATGCAATTGCTTCACCCAATGCCCAATCAATATTTTCTCCACTTTTGACAATAGCTTGTTTTGCCTTCTGTTGTTTAGCTATTTTTGCATTTATTTTAAAATCATGCGGAATTGATGTTAAGGTATCAATAATATCTATAGCTCTATCATGCTCTATACCAGTTTTAGGGGTAGCATTTTTAGCATGGTATTCGGTGGTTAAATCTGACCATTTATCAGAAAATGAGTTAACCTTATCAAATAAATAATTATCAGCTTTTTGAAATTCTTCTTCTAATTTTTTATTCTGTTGTGACTTGTAGTTATTATATACGCTATCTGATATAATAGATGATTCTATTAACTCTTTTGCATAAATATTATCCAAAGAGTTAAGCTTCTTTATTTTTGTGTACATGATAGGTTGAGTATATGCTGGCTCATCACCTTCATTATGTCCGTATTTTCTAAAGCAAACAATATCGATAACTATGTCTTTCTTAAATGTTTGACGATATTTATAGGCAAGTTTTGATGCAAATATGACGTCATCTACAGAATTTCCATTTACATGAATAATTGGACTATCAATAAATTTAGCAACGTCTGAACAATATTTTGTTGATCTTGATTCTGATGGAACTGCTGTAAAACCAATTTGGTTATTAATAATGAGATGGATAGTTCCGCCAACATTATAACCATCAGTATAAGCCATGTTTAAACATTCAGCTACTGTCCCTTGCCCCATGAAAGCTGCATCACCATGAATTAATATTGGGATAACATTAGATCTATCTTTATCATGGAAGAAATCTTGCTTTGCTCTAACTTTACCAATTACAACTGAATTTACGGCTTCTAAATGAGAAGGATTAAAAGCAAGAGCAATATGAGTTTTGTGATTGCCTTCAGACCTATCAGAAGAGTAGCCCATATGATATTTTACATCACCACTTACTTTATAATTATCAGGAAATGGGCATGCGCCTTTAAATTCGGCAATCATTTCAGAGTAAGGCTTCTTCATGATATTAGTCAGAACATTTAGACGTCCTCTATGAGCCATACCTAGTTCAACATCAATAACATTATCTTGTAAACTTTGTTTAATAATAGCTTCGATTGATGGCATAATTGCTTCGCCACCTTCAACTGAAAACCTTTTAGCGCCAGGGAATTTTTTATGCAGCATTTGTTCAAATGATACGGCATCATGTAATTGTTCTAATGCTGCTTTACGCTCCTCATTTGTTACAATATTTAGATTTTGCTTTGGAGACTCTATATTACTATAAAGCCATTTCAACTCTTCTACATTATTTATATGGTCAAATTCATATGAAATATTTGAACAGTAAACATTACCTAGCTGACCTATAATTGTTTGAATGTCCTGACCATTAAATGCAGAATGATGATCATTGCTAGTTGAAAAAGTTTCAGACTGGTCAGTAATACTATATGTAGCTAATGATAATAATGGATGTTTAAATTTAGGAGATAAATCTAAAGGATCAATTGTTGCTGCTAAATGTCCATAACGTCTATAGTTATTTATTAAGCTAGATATTTTGATATTAATATCAGAGGTTAAGGCCTGAGGATAAGAATTAGTAAGGTTTTTATCCCATTGGAATTTTGTATAATCATCTGACAGTGAAGTAATATCGTCGCCAACATCTTCAAAGAATTTATGCCATTTTGAATCTATTGAAGTGTCGCCATTTAAGTACTTCTTGTATAAATCTTCTATAAATTCTGCATTACCGGCAAACATATATGCTGATTTCTTTAATTGATCTTCTGACATAAATTATGTGTTAAAAGTTTTTTTCGCTTTAACTAAAAGCATTCAACATAATAATTAAGAGAATTTTATTTGCTACAGTAACTTTCAATATAACTAATATTATACCAATTTACATATTGAAAGCGGTTTAAGATGTGGCGCTCTAATCACAAGTATGCCTTGTAATATGAAGGATATCCGTTTCTTGTGTTAATAGTAATTCAAGTATCAAAGATGTGACTTGAATTACTAATTTAGTGTAAACAAATTTACTATAAATTATTTTTTTGTCTGTCACGATATGCTAGGTAAATATTGCTACCTATAATAATTATTGATCCAATCACCTCATTAGCGCTCACATGTTCGTCAAATAGAAACCATGCAAAGATTGAGACGAAAATCAGTTTTGTGAAGTCTATAGGTAGAATATTAGATAGTTCTGTAGAGCTCATTGCTTTGGTTAATGCAAAATGCGATAAGTTTGACATAGCGCCAATAGCAGCTAAAATAAACCAATCATAGATATAAACATCTTGCCAATAAAATAATGCAAAAGGTAAAGACATTGGGGTCATAAATAATACCATGTAAAAAGTTATAGAGGTTGAGGATTCGGTTTTGGTTAAGTTTTTAATCATAATCGCAGTTACTGCCCATAACATAGTTGAGCCAATAATAACAAAAATCACATGATTAACGGGAGTATGTCCGGGATTGATAATAATTATTGTGCCGATAAAACCCATGATAACAACGCTCCATCTACGAATATACATTTTCTCTTTTAAATAAATTACAGCCGCAATAGCTGTAAAGATAGGTGCAGTAAAGGAGAGGGCGGTTGCAAAAGATAGCTTTAAATGTGTCAGCCCATAAAACCAAGACATCATCGCAATGACACCAACAATTGCTCTATAGAAATAAAGTGATAATTTGTCGGTTTTGAGAGATGTATAGCCTAATGGTATCACCCATAGTAGCATCATTAATAATGCGAAAAAGTTACGAAAAAAAACAATGAAGAAAGGATGGTAATTTTCTGATGCAATTCTAATTAAAATGAGCATTACGCCCATTAATATATTAGAAATTATCGCCCAACATATACCTTTTGATTTTTCGTTCATGTTTTTGACTATATATTAATATTGTCGGGGCTGGGTTCTTAGTGTACCGGGCGGAAGAAACCAAGTACTACGTATGCTAAACCAAATTTTGTTCAATAAAGTCACTAATCTGATTAGGGGTTTCCACCGAGTTAATTACGAAGTTTCTATCACTACGCTTAGCTAATCCTGATAAAACTTTACCCGAGCCAATTTCGGCAATGTTAAAATTTTTACTATCTACAAGATATTGCATAGATTCTCTCCACCTTACAACTGACGTTAGTTGCTTTAATAATAAATCTTTTATTTCAACAGGATCATTAGTAGATTTGGCAGTGACATTAGCAATAAGATCAACAGTTGGTTTTAAAATAGTGATACTATTTAGACCATCCCTAAGATCTGGTTCTGCAGATTTTATAAGTGAAGAATGGAAAGCTCCACTCACAGGTAATTTAACGGCGATTTTAGCACCTAATTCTTTTGCAATATTTATTGCTCTATCGATAGCTTCATTGTCGCCGCTAAGTACAATCTGGCCTATAGAATTATCATTAGCAATTTCACATATATTGCCTTGAGAACTTTTTTCAGCAATTTCTTTAGCTTTATCAATATTAACACCAATTATAGCTGCCATAGCTCCATTAGAATTTTTGCCAGCATCCCTCATAGCATTACCACGAATTCTAAGTATTTTTGCACAATCTGAGATTGTCATTGCTCTTGCAGCTGCAAGAGCAGAATATTCACCTAATGAATGCCCGCAAACATAATTAGCAAATTCGCTGATATTTTTTTTTGATTGCATTTCTATTACACGAATTGCAGCAATAGAAACTGCCATTAATGCTGGCTGAGTATTTTCAGTTTGAGTTAATTCATTAAAATCACCTTCAAACATTAGGAGTGATAGATTTTGTTTAAGGCTATCATCAATCTCTTGAAAAGTTTCTTTTGCCTCAGTAAATGATTGATATAATTCTTTTCCCATTCCTATTTTTTGTGACCCTTGGCCAGGAAACATTAATGCTAATTTATTCATGATATTAAAACTCGAATTTAATTATGTTATTTCTTGTCAATTCCTTAATAATAAGATTTTTATCTACAAAATTGCCTTTTTGTAAAAAAATTAATTATTTGGCTTGTATATTTATTATAATTATTTGATATCACAAGCAAATTATGTTATAATTTTTGTAACTATAAAATATTTTATGACTCGAACATTTGCTTTAATATTGCTACTTGCTTTTACTACCTCATGCGTTAGAGAGGCTTTCTCATACCCTAAATCATGGGGATGGGGATCTAAGCCAAGATATTTCATGATGAGAGGTATGCCAGATCTAGATGATGATTATACAAAGGGATATAAGGATGGTTGCCAATCATCTTTTGCAATGGTAGCTCAAGGTGCGGTTAGGAGCTTGTCAACAAAATTTGACGGTTGGAAAATGACTACAAATCGCTTATATGCCGCAGGTTTTGTTGATGGTGAAGAGCATTGCACATATGCGTATGACTGGGATATTACATAAATTCATATATTTAAATAGAAGAGGTTTAATATGTTTTATTTTACCTCTTTTCTTGATTGGATGCAATGCACCGACAATGTTTGATTACTTTACTAAGCCAATGCTGCTAGACCTTAATCCACCACCTGGACCACCTGATTATCAAGCGGCATATGTTGATGCATGTATGACTGCTGCACAGGAAAATAACCAAAATGTTTTGGCCTTACATAGTTTAGGGTTATTTCAGAATCCAGAATTTAATAACAAATCTCCTATTTATCGTAGCGTATGGCGTAGTGCATATATATATTGTGGTTTATGGATTCCGTATCAATCAAGAAATAGAGTATCTTTTTTTAAGCCTGATTGGGTAATTCAAATTCAATCTATGCCCTGGTCAAAGAAACATAATTTGCTTCACGATGCTCCACCTGGTCCATACGCATTTCGAGAAGGGTGGAAGGAGGGCTGTTTTACTGGTAAAGCAGCTACTGGAAAAAGTCATCATAAAATGACTTATAAATTTGTAAAAAGTGCAAAATGGATTGAGGGTAATCATTTTAACTCAGAGTTTCAAAAAGGATGGGAAACAGCATTCTGGTGGTGTCAAAGATATTATGATATAATGACATCTCCAGATAGAAAAAGTTTTTTATAATGAATATGGAAAGATTATTAATTATTACATTATTATATTTTTTAGGCTCTTGTTCAATTAGTCCTTATACAATACATTTACCACAAGAAGGATCTTATCAGCTGGTTAAGGGTGTGAGAGATGGTTGTGATTCAGCTCATTCCTCTAGAGGAAATAGTATGTATCGAACATTTTATAAGTTTCAGCAAGATCCATATTTAATTACTGATGATGAATATTTTCATTCTTGGTATCGTGGCTATATTTATTGTTTCCATATAATCAACAGAAGAGCGTTTAAATCGATTGATTCTGATCTGGAGCCTGCTCATAGTAATTTTTGGGGGGCTGGTAGGCCAAAGATTGATTTTCCGCTTGAGCAGGGTGTTCCAACTCCATGGTCACATGAAGGTATAAAATTATTTGGAGAGTCTGAGTCATCTGGAGGTGGAGTTTGGTGGAATAATATGTTTAAAGGATGTAAAACAGTTTTTTGTTAGAAAGTTATGAGATTTTATATTGTATTTATATTGTTATTCTTATCCTCTTGTAATCTGACTAAGGATAATATATTCGCTCCTAATACTAGGGTATTTAAAATGCTTCCTGAGGGGCCAGCTCTTTACCAAGCTGGCTGGATGGATGGATGCGAAACAGGTATGGCTACTGGATTTGCCACAGATTATTATAGGTATTTCTATAAGTTTAAGAAGGATTTGGATATGATTAAATCTGCTAATAAAATGTACCTAAAAACATGGTCATCTGCAATGATCTATTGTCGTCACTATGCAACTGGAACATTGAATGAAGCTGGTATGGCACCCAAATTACCCGGTACCAATTACCCCCCAATCCCATTTGGTCATGAAACATTATTTGGAAATGTATTTAATCTAAAAAACCAAGGATCGGTTGGTTTGAAACATTGGTAGAAATATCTAAAAGAGCTATGAGTAATTCTGCGTTTTTGCAAATATTATAGCTTATCTTTTTTAAGTAATTTTTTTATTGCAATTAATGCCTTATCTTCAGGTGAGATCTTATCTGGATTTTTAAATTTGCTTATTATTTTACTATAAGCTGCAATTTGATCATATCTTTTTTCATCATGATAATAATAATTACGAAATTCTTGATAAATTAAATCAGCTTTACAGCTACCATGTAAATATTCAGGAATAATAGCATGGTTGGCCTGGTAGTTAAGTAAGTTTGCAAATTTGGTTTTTACTCTTAGTATTTTTGTCGCAATGAAATGGGTTAAAAAACTAAACTTATAAAAAATTATCATAGGAACAGAGTTATTTGCCATTTCCATTGTATTAGTACCAGATTTTAATATTGCTAAATGACAATTTCTAAGTAATTCCTTTTTTTGATTTGTTTTAAAAACAATGTTAACTTCAGAATTTTTGATTTCATCCGTATAAGTTTCATAAATTAACTCCTTAGATTCATTGGTTATAAAGAAATTAAGATTGAACTTTGTTCCAAAATTTGAATTTATCAAATATATTAATTTTTTTATTATTGGTGCAAAACGCAATATTTCAGATTTTCTACTACCTGGAGAAATAATTATATTATTACTTTTTTTAGCAATATTTTGAGTTTCAAAATCAGTAAAGATAGGATGTCCTATAAACTCTGTTTTAAGGCCATGCTTTTCAAAATACGGTGGCTCAAAAGGTAGTATTACAAGCAACAAATCATATAGTTTAGCAATTTGTTCAGCTCTATTTTCTCGGTAAGCCCAAACTGTTGGAGCAATATAATGCACAATCTTACTTTTTAGATCAGGAGACTTTCTTTTAAGCTTCTTAATTACTCTAAAGTTAAAATCTGGTGCATCAATGGTTATGATAAGATCAGGATTGAATTTTATAATAGCATTTATAGACTCGTTAATTCTGGATAAAAGTTTTGGTATATGTGGTATTACCTCTATTAAACCATTAACAGCAATATCTTTCTGTTGAAAAATAGGCTTCAATCCGGCCTCAATTAAATTGTCACCACCAACTCCTTCAACTTCAATGTGATTAAAATTTTCTTTTAGTTTTGACAGTAATTTTGCACCTATTAAATCTCCTGATGATTCTCCAGCTATAATAAAAAGCTTCATGATTGACTTATTTTATAATTTTGTAAGTTTTATTATATTAATTTGTTTTGTTTGGAAGTGAAAATTGTAAATTGTTTAAATTCTTATCAAGCATGGAAAAAAAATTGTGTAATATATCTAAAATAATTTGATAAAAATCAGACTAAATAATTATATAAAAATAAAAATTACAATTTTTATAGTATTTTGTAAGAAATAATTTATTTATATTTTTTTAAATTTTGAGGTTAATTATGACAAATATGGTTGGTGGTGTCGATGGCACAACATTAAAACAAATTATTGAGAAAATAGAATCCCTAGAAGAAGAGAAAAGAGCAATGGCTGATGACATTAAAGATGTTATGCAAGAAGCTAAATCAATCGGCTTTGATGTAAAAGTTATTAGAGAAGTATTAAAATTGCGCAAAATGGATAGTAATGATCTTTTTGAACTAGAATCTATGGTTGAGATATACAAGAAAGCTATAGGCATGGGTGGAGAAACTAGCGAAGAGATACCAAGTGAGGAAGTGCTAGAGAATATTGCTTAATTATGATAGAGTCTAGAGCTGAAGAGAAAAATATCATTATAGGTATATCTGGTGCATCAGGTAGCATTTATGGTGTTAGAATAATTG
Organism: Rickettsiales bacterium; assembly: GCA_018659605.1. GTDB lineage: Bacteria > Pseudomonadota > Alphaproteobacteria > Rickettsiales > JABIRX01 > JADHOX01. Next base: position 12,169 of record JABJMA010000057.1, on the reverse strand, counting down.
AGAAGCTCAAGACATTGCCAAATGTTAAGACTCATCTAGTCATTACTAAATCAGCTCATATTACTCTTGATTTAGAAACAGATTATAAACTTCGTGAAATTATAGATTTAGCTGATTTCCATTATAATATAAATGATATTGCTAGTTTGATTGCTAGCGGTTCATTTATTACTAATGGTATGATTATAGCCCCATGCTCTGTTAAAACATTAGCAGCTATAGCTACTGGAAATTGTACTAATCTACTTACTAGAGCTGCGGATGTTATTTTAAAGGAAAGACGTAGCCTTGTCCTAATGTTAAGGGAGACGCCCTTTAATTTAATTCATATTGACAATATGCAGAAGGCAACCTTAGCCGGCGCTATTATTATGCCTCCTGTACCAGCCTTTTATACAAAGCCACAATCGATAGATGACATTATAAATTACTCTGTCGCAAGGGCTCTTGACTTACTCTCAATTCATGATGGCGGTATAAAGCGTTGGGTTGGTGTAGATAGCAATAAATAGAATTGATTTATTAGCTGTAGATAAATTCCTAATTATATTACTATTTTCTCCTATGTAATTTGCGCCAAATTTGGGGATAGGTAAACTCTCCCTGCCAAACTCCTAATTTATTTATCCTAGCATTTTCTTGATATTTATATAATGGTGATGGCAACCTATAAATAACAGCCCAGCCTTGTTCTAACATTGATATTGCTATATCGACATTCTCTATATAGCAGGTTGCTAAGTAGCGGTTATAAATATCTTTTGCATAACTTGTGCATTGGACTTTCTTGTTTTTAGTTATCTTTTGTAAATAAGATTTTGATTGTTTTCCACAAGGGTATTCTTTCAATTTTTGGTTTTGACAAATCTGATATAATTCTGGAGCATCAATTTCCCTAATTCTTATTTCGTGATTGTCAATTACGATTGAGTCACCATCTATAATTTTAGCATAACCATAAAGTTTAAGATTTACTTTATTTGGCTGAGATTGTGATGATATTACAGGGTTTGGTTTGATGAAGAATTTATATGTGATAGTTACGACAAGTGTAATAAATAGAATTGATTTGGTATATTTGTTTGATTTAAGCATATTTGTGTGTAAAGAATGAATACATGAGTAGTTCGTTGTTAGAGCTTGCCATTTCGCTTGTAATAATAGGTCTTATTATTTCTTCAACATTGCTTGGTCATAATTTGGTTGATAGTGCTAGATTAAAAAATCTACTATTTGAGATTCATGATATTAAAAAGAGGGTTTTGATCTTTCAAGATCAAAATAACTTCTTACCTGGAGATCTTCCATATGCTAATAGATTATGGAAACAAGAATGTCAAAAATTATTCGATCTATATAATATTGAATGTAATGGTAATGGAGACGGATATGTAGGCAGTATTGCAGAGGGCTTATTAGCTTTTAAGCATTTAACATATAGTGATTTGTACTTTTGGCCAATATCAGAAGATATGGTTTATTCCTATGCTAAATCTGGGGCTAATGTTGCAGCTAGTAAATTTATTGATAGTGATATTCAGATATTAGGAGATACACAGTTGCATATTTTAAACTATAACATAGAGCATTTAGGCAAAAATTTTATAAGATTTGCGAAAGCACGTAATCATGGAAATATTCTTGATAGTATTTTATCACCTAAGGATAGCCATTATGTAGATTATAAGATTGATGATGGAATACCCGTATCGGGTAATATTATAGCGGATATGGGAAGTATGGAATATTCAAAACTCTCTAAACAATTATGTATAGAAGTATCAGAAAATAATTTATTTTTTTATAGAAAATTTGATAGCAACATATATTGCTATATACAATTAGCATTAGAAAAATGAATGGTTAAAAGCATTTCCTATATAACATGATTAATAATTTCAATAAATGATGGATGAGTTTATGAAACAAGAAGAGATAAATAAAAGCCAAGATATAGCATCTGAGCAAGAGGTAGCAACTAGTAATATGCTAGCTAATGATCAAGTTAATCAACTAAGCCAATCCAATAAAAATTCCGAATCCTCTAATGAAAAAGATACACACGGTATGAAGAGTGTAAGCACTTTAGATGATGAGTTAGGCAAGGCATTGCTTGAGAAAGGTTGTATTTCTATTGATCAGTTAGAGATGGCTAAGAAGGAAATAAAAAGAATGGAGGCAAATGATCTAGGTGAGGTACTTGTTTTATTAGGCTTTGTAACTGAATCAGTATTGGGTGAGGTGATGAGCCAAACATCTGGAATTGAGAAATTTGATGTTAAGAGCGTTGTTTTAGATAGTGAGTTAGTAAGAAAAGTTCCAAAAGAGGTTGCCTTAAAGTATAAAATAATTCCAGTGGCCATTAAAGATGAGGTTATTTCTGTTGCTGTTCATGATGTTTTTGATGTTATAGCAATTGACAAAGTGAAAAAATACTTTCCTCAAGGCTCTGTAATTGATCCAATATTTTGTAGTGAGATTGATATTCTAGATATCATTGATCAATATTATGAATATGAAATGTCAATTGATGGCATTTTGAAAGAAATTGAAAATAATACTCAAGGAATTGAAACGGAGGTTACGGGTGAAGATTTTCGTAATCCAGTAGTTAGATTAGTTGATTCATTCTTAATAGATGCCGTACATTGTGGCGCTTCTGATATACATTTTGAACCAGAAGAAAATTTTCTACGAGTTCGTTACCGAATTGATGGTAGAATGCAGCAAATCAAAACTTTTCACAAGGATTTCTGGGCAGCAGTAGCAGTAAGAATCAAAATTATGTCTGGTATGAATATTGCTGAAAGCAGGAAGTCACAAGATGGCCATGCTGCTGCGAATGTTTTAGGGCGCGAGGTAGATTTTCGTGTTGCTACTCAATTAACTGTGCATGGCGAAAATATAGTCATGCGTATTCTTGATAAAACTCGTTCATTAGTTAGCCTCGATAAACTCGGCTATAGTCAACATAATATAGACTTACTAAAGAAATTATTTCTTAAGCCAGATGGTATTATTATTGTTACTGGACCGACTGGATCAGGTAAAACTACTACTCTTTATTCAATACTTCACATGATTAACAATATTCACAAAAATATTATGACTCTTGAAGATCCTGTTGAATATGAATTACCATTGATTAGGCAATCAAATGTTAAGGAAGGTAGTATTGGTTTTGCTGATGGTATAAAATCATTACTTCGTCAAGATCCGGATGTTATTTTTGTTGGAGAGATAAGAGATGCTGAGACTGCCTCTATATCACTAAGTGCAGCAATGACTGGACATCAGGTGTTTACAACATTGCATACAAATGACGCAATCAGTGTTGTGCCTAGGTTAATTGATGTTGGAATTAAGCCTTTTTTATTAGCCGGCTCATTAGTATGCGCTGTAGCCCAAAGACTGGTAAGGCGTTTATGTGTTGAATGTAAGGAATCCTATATGGCAAGTGAGCATGAATGTAATATTCTAGGAATTGATAATCCGGTTAAAATATATAAAGCATCATCATGTAAACTATGCATGAATACTGGTTATAAAGGTCGTATAGTTGCATCAGAAATATTTGTTGTTTCGCGTAAAATTAGCGAAATGATTGCTTTAAATAAAACAACAAATGAAATATATGACCAGGCGATAAGAGAGGGTTTCGTTGCTATGGATCAGGATGGTATTAATAAAGTGATGGAAGGTGTTATTTCAATAGCTGAACTTGTGAGATCTCTTGATATGACCGAGAGATTATAATGGCAAATTATAGTTATATTGCAGTATCTTCAGAAGGTAAGCAGTTCAAAGGTACTATGAATGCTAATGGTTTATCTGACTTGCAATATAAATTATCAGATATTGGTTTAGAGCTCATTACTGCAAATGAATCTTCCAATTCATTTTTTAATTTTACTAGAACTATTTCTATAAAAGATCTTATTCTGTTATGCACTCATTTTGAGCAATTAGATAAAGCTGGCGTATCAATCATTGAGTCAATAGAAGATCTTATCGATTCTGCCTCAAATAATGTTATGCGTAATCTAGTTCAGGATATGTATGATGACGTTAAATCTGGGAAAATGTTATCTGAGGCTATGTCTAATCATCCACAAACCTTTGATGAAGTTTTTGTTGGCTTGATTGCAGCAGGAGAAAAAACTGGAAAATTACATCAATCATTTGCTTATTTATCTGATCATTTAAAATGGTCAGATGACATCAAGCGCAAGACAAAAAAAGCCATTAAATACCCTATATTTTTACTAATTGTATTGTTCGTTGTTACGGCAATTATGATGCTTTTCGTGATACCTAAACTATCTGATTTTCTACTAAATCAAAATTTTGATTTACCGTTTTATACAAAGGCATTAATAGCATCTTCGGAGTTTTTTAAGGAATATTGGGTGACGATGTTAATAGCTCCTTTCATTACTATTTTTGTTCATAGATTATTAAAGTTCTTTGTAGAATCATATGCTTATTGTACTGATAAGATTTTACTTAATATTCCATTTGTTGGTAAAGCATTGCTCAAAATTGATATAGCAAGGTTTACTCAGTTCTTTCTAATTACATATAAGAGTGGTATTGATATTATAGCATGTTTACAAGTTGTGCAGAAGGTTGTTAAGAATAGAGTAGTTAAAACAACCTTAATGGAAATAACTCAAGAGATCTCTGATGGCTCTACTATGAGCTTAGCATTGAAGAATTCCCATCAATTTCCAAGCTTGGTTGTAAGAATGTTTAGAGTAGGTGAGCAAACAGGAAATATGACGGAATCTCTTGAAAATATTAAGTTTTTTTATGATAAGGAAGTAAATGATGCTGTTGATTCATTAATTGGTCTTATACAGCCAGTTTTAACATTAGTTATGGGAGGGTTATTATTATGGATATCCCTTTCAGTATTTGGTCCATTATATTCAAGCTTTAGTACAATAAAATAACATGAATATACTGCATAAACTAACATTTAAGAAAATAGTAATTCTTATAGGAGATAATTTTGCGAAGGTTATACATTACAGTAGAAAGCTTATTATAGAGGATATAATTATTACTAATATTGGCGACAAAGATCAGATGAAGTCTTTAGTAGCATTTTTAAATAAATATCCCAAATCACCAATTTATTTAGTTTTAAATTTATCTGAACAATCATTTGAATCAATATCAATCCCAACCTCAAATCCATTTCTATTTAAAAAATTAATAAATCGTAGAATTGCTCCTGAAAAAGGCAAAGAAAATGCTATTAAGGGTTTTTATAAGATAACTAATAATTCAAAGAGCAAGAACACAGAGTGTGTTTTAGTTAAGATCCCGGTTGTTTCTCCGTTAGAAGATTGGTTGTCTATCTTGGATAATGTTTCAAATGTTGTACGTGCTATCTATTCCTTTCCTGTAGAGATGCAGGATTTAGAGAGTGATATAAGCAGTTTTGTATCTTTAGATCAATCTGCTACTGCAAATGTCAAAAATAAGGAAATAAAAAAAATATCTAAGGTAAAATCTAAGAGTGATACTCAAACAAAAGATAAGAAGGAGTCAAAATGGGTTTTTTATGTTTTCCAGAGTGAGACAAGTGGTATAAGATTTGCTATTACAAAAAATGATGATTTAATTTTTACTCGCTTACTACATTACCGTTTTGATAATGATCATTTCACTAAGGATAAAGTTAAGGTCATTAAAAATGAAATTATTGGAACAATTAAATATTTAAAGCGATTGGATTTTAACGAACAAGAAGGTATCAGTGTTTATCTTTTTGTTGATCAGGAATTTTATAGATATTTTCAGGAATTCCAGTTGCCAAATTTTAACTTTGTTTATGTTGATTTAAATTTATTTGGTAAATCACTGTTTCAGGATCAGGAAGGGGTAACATATGATAAAGAGCCAGATAAACTTTTTATGCATTATTTTGTAGATAAGGGTAAGTTTAATGGCTTTATTAGCCCAAATCTTAAACAGGAAGCTACTTTATATGAAAATAACATGATCGCTACGTTAGCTGTTATAGTAATATTCTCTATTACAGCGATTTTATCTGCCATACCTTTGTACAGAATATCTGCTGAGAAGATGAGTATAAAAGAAAGTATTAAGGATAAAAATAAATATGCATTGCAATTGGAAACAATTAGAGAGGAAAAGTTTGGGTTTGATATAGATGAAGATAAAGTCATTGATGTTGCTTCTCTACATGGAAAATTGATGAAAAGAGCGCAGGATCCTATAACTCTTTTATTTGAATTCTATAAATATGTTCCAAAAAATATTGTTATATCTGAAATAGATTGGGAAGAGCATAAAGAGACCCAAGTGAAGCTTGTAGTTGCTGCGTATTTTAGATCGGAGGGCTTATCATTTGAAGAGATCTTTTCTGCTTATGATGCATTTTTACGCTCTATCAGGAAAGGATTTCCTAAATATGAGATAGATCATTCTGATTTACCAGATACTATTAGCTTTGAGAAAACAATAGAAAGCTTACCAATTAATATACAAATAATAGGTCCTGTCAGGTAATGGTTATTCGAAAACTAAAAGCGACATTACTTATCAAATTTATGATCATCCTAATTATTGTTGTATGTACTTATATGTTTAGCAGTAAGGAATATGATAAATTTAAAAGGTTGGAAAGGCAAAAAAGAGTGGAGCTATCTCAACTCAAGAAAATTAAAGATAAAATTAATCATTTTAATACAAAAACGGAAGATATCGCCAATGCTTTAGCTACATGGAAATATATAACAGCTGAGATTAAAGAATTTGATGGTTTAAAATTAGGTGAGGCAAAAGAGATTCTGGATTTTATGAAGGTGAAATATAGCTTGAATCAGTTAGATATAAAACTATCAAAACCAGAAATTATTGGTGGAAAATATAAGGGTGTTAAGATTGGAGTTGAGTCAACAATTTTGCAATTAAAAATTCGATCATATAGCGATATTCAGATATATAATTTTTTATATAATATTTTAGTAATGCTGCCTGGTTATCCACAAGTAATAAGGTTAAGTATAAATAAAACTCATGACTTAAATGAATCAAATTTATATCGTATTGCCAGAGACCCTAAATTTTCACCAGTACTATCTGAAATTGATATTAGATGGCATGATCTTAAGAGTCTTACAGATGATTAAGATAGTCATAATAATTTTTTCGTTATTTTTTTCTATGGAAGTATATTCAAAGCAGCTTGTTAATAAGGGTGATTCAGTTGATCAAGTTAGTCAGTTAGTAATATCAGGAAAAGAGATTAAATATAATTTGATGAAAACAGATATATATAACTATTCTATTACAGATTTGATAAATGATCGGAGTATATTATTTAATGCTAAGCAAATAGAAAAATTAAATAAAGTTTTAACAGCAATTATTTTAGGCGAATTGATTGATGAAGATGAAATATTTGACCAGGAAGATGAAAGTGCGGAATTGCAAGAAGTGGTAACTTTTAGATCTATGAGGTTTTATTTGGATTCAATTATGTATAGCAATAAAGATAACTGGATTATTTGGGTGAATGGTAAAAAATATGATCAGGATAATCCAGGAAATGAGGAGTTTCAGATTGAAGATGTATATAGAAATAGAGTTAAGTTACAATGGGTGACGGGTTATAATAAATTTGTTTATATTTTGAAACAATCTATAGCTAATAATAATATTCCGGAATCAATAAAAGTTCGAATAGTTGATGATATAGCAAGTGTTAGCTTCTATTTAGAAATAAATCAGACGTTCTTATTGAGTAAGGAGGTAACAATTACAGAAGGGAAATTATGAAAGGATCAGAATTAAATGCGATAGAAGTTGCTAATTTAAATAAATCATTTGGTAATAATACTGTTTTAAAGGATATTAATTTCTCCATTGCCCAAGGAGAGACCTTTGGATTAGTTGGTGTTAACGGTATTGGAAAGACTACTTTGCTTAAAATTATACTTGATTTATTAACTGCAGATAGTGGAGAGGTTAAAATTTATGATAAATATTCAACTGATAATAATGCGCGTAGAAAATTATCATATTTACCAGAAAAATTTTATCCCTCACAATTTTTAAAAGGATATGAGTTTTTAACTATTTCAGCAGAGCAATTTAATAAGAAATATGATGCTGATAAAGCAAAATTAATAGCTCAGAAGCTTGATTTAGACATTGCTGCATTAGATAAAAAGATTTCTAAATATTCTAAGGGTATGGGTCAGAAGCTTGGCTTAATATCGGTGTTTTTATCAGAATCAGAATTACTAATTTTAGATGAGCCTATGAGTGGCTTAGATCCTCATGTTCGAATAAGATTAAAGGATTTGTTACGAGAATATAACAAGGATCAGAAGACTATTTTTTTTAGTTCACATATTCTCTCTGATATTGATGAAATATCGGATAGAATTGCAGTGATTCATGGTGCAGAGATTATTTTTGTTGGAAAACCTATAGAATTTAAACTAAAATATAAGGCTAAAACCTTAGAGCGAGCTTTTCTAACTGCAATTAATGAAGTATGAAAACTTTTATTAAGAGATTACAGCAAAATGAGTTATTATCTGAATTAGAATTAACTGAAATTTTTGATAATATTATACATAACCGTTATTCAGAAGAGCAGGTAATTCAGTTCTTGTTAACGCTAAATGACAAATCTGATCTTTATCATGAAATTAAGACATTACGTGATGTTATTTTTGCTGGAGCTAATAAGATAGATGGGTTTGAGGATGCAATTGATTTATGTGGTACTGGAGGTGATAATCTAAATTATTTAAATATTTCAACAGCAACAGCATTTGTTGTGGCAAGTGCTGGCATTACGGTTGCAAAACATGGCAATAGGGGGGTGTCATCCAAATCGGGTTCATCAGATGTTTTAAAGGCCTTGGGTGTTAATATTATGCTAGAAAGAGATAGGGTAAAGGCATGCCTTTCTGAGGTTGGTATGGCATTCTTATTTGCCCCTTTATATCACCCGATACTTAAGAATGTAGCTGATATAAGGAAAAAAATTGGCACCAGAACTATATTTAATATCCTGGGGCCTTTATTAAACCCAGCCAGTGTTAGGTGTCAGCTTATAGGTGTTTATGATTTTAATTTAGCAGAATCTATATGTAAGGTTATGCGGGATAATGGTAGTAAGCGGGTAATGGTTGTGCATGGGTCGAATGGTGCTGATGAAGTAACAACAATTGGTATTACTAAGGTTTGTGAACTAAATAATGGTGAGATTAAATTTTGGGAGTTTGATCCAGAGTCTGTTGGCCTGTCTAATAATAGTCATAATGATTTAGTTGGAAAAGATCCTATTTATAATGCTGGACGTATTATAGATCTGTTGGAAGGTAAAAAATCTGCATTCTATGATAATGTAGTATTAAATGCAGCTTTTGTGATTTATTTATCTGGTATGAAATCTTCCTTGCAGACGGCGATTATATATGCTAGTGATTTAATTGATTCTGGGAGGTCAATGCAGAAGTTGGTTCAATTAAAAGAATTTAGATAGTTATGTTTGTAGAAATATTGAGTTTTATCAATCAAATTATAGAATCTATAGGTTATATAGGAATTTTCTTATTAATGGCTTTAGAGAGTAGTTTTTTTCCTTTCCCAAGTGAAATTGTTATGATCCCGGCTGGTTATCTAGCCTCATTAGGTAGTTATAATATTTATGGGGTTATAATTGCTGGTTTATTAGGCAGTTTGGTTGGTGCTTTATTTAATTATTATTTTGCCAAAAAATATGGCTTAGAATTATTAGCTAGATACGGTAAATATATTGGTATAAAAAAAGCAAGTTTAGATAAAATGATGAAATTCTTTGCTAGTCATGGTTTGTTTGGAACCTTTATTGGTCGATTGTTACCAGGTATAAGGCAGTATATATCGCTTCCTGCTGGTTTAGTTAATATGAATATAGTTGCATTCTCAGTATGTACTAGTTTAGGAGCACTTATTTGGGTATCAGTTTTAGCATTATTGGGCTACTCTTTTGGTAATGTGCTCGCATATGATAATGTAGTCGCTCAGAAATTGTCAATATTTGCAATCCTGAATGCCGCAATATTACTGCTCTCTTATATTTTGGTTAAGAGAATAGTAAAAAATCAAGACAAGGCTAAATTATCCTAGTAATATAGGTAATAGTTTTAAATATTATTGATCTTCTCATATAGCATCGGGGGCTAAGGAATTATTGTACATTAAAATGCATCTAAATAAAGTTGATATGTACAACATTTAAATGATCATTAAATTAAGCGCCCATGCATGGTAACTCTAATCCTCAAAAAGCTTGAGTATGTTAAGTGAATATTGATTACTATGTATGAGTAGTTAAATGGTGGGCGGTCGGGGAATCGAACCCCGGACAAATTGATTAAGAGTCAACTGCTCTACCAACTGAGCTAACCGCCCAAGATAAAATATCTTAAATAAGTTGAAGCAGTTTAATAGGTTTAATTACATAAATCTAGTATAATCTCTTTGATATTTCTCAATAGAATCATATCTAAGGATTGTGTGTTAATATGTCTAATACCCTATTGGTATTTTGTAGTAAATTAGTTATGTGATATTTGTTTATATCATGTTTGATGCATAATATTGTGTTAAATTTCTGGTGTTTCTACTTGCTCCTGTAATTACTAGGCGCACCCTGTATTATTCTGAATTAGTAATATATAAAAAACTTAACTTGAGGCTTTAAACACTATTAATGTGTTAAAAAGATAACAAAGCTTGATATAAAGCATTACGTGTGTTATGGTTATCTACTAATTTATTATATATTGAGATGAGAGAGATACTTCAACATGAGTTAAGCAAACGTTCAGAGATTAATAATAAAATTATTTATCATACAAAGAGGGGTGAGTTGGATAAAGTTGAAGAGTTGTTCAAGTTGCCTCAAGCAGATATAGCATTTACTGATGAGCAAAATAAAACAGCTCTATATCATGCATGGTCTAGATTACATACTGAATTTATTGATTCCTTTGAAAGTAAGCATGCGTCAATAGATAGTTGTATTTCGGATCGAGTTAGGAATATGATAACAGCAGCTGAAAGATCAGAAGATAGATGCTTAAGATTAAGGTATGCAAACCTTCAGGATATATCTGAAATTGCAATGGTATTAAAGCATAATAAAAATATTGTTTCTATTGATTTTGCATATTCAAATATTGGAGATAAAGTCACCAAGCAATTAGCTTATGCTTTGAGATTTAATACGCATATTAATTCCATTAATTTATCAACATGTAATATTGCAATGAGTGGTGGAATTGCACTTGCCCAAATGTTAAAGCAGAATCAGTCAATAAAGAAGCTAGATATTTCTGGTAACGTAATTGGCTTTGATGGTCTTTATATTTTTGGAGAAGCAATTAGAGAAAATAATACATTGGCAATTCTAGATATTGGGCATAATTCAATTCATAATCATCCAAAAAATCAAAAATTTATTGAGGCGTTAAAAATTAATCAATCTTTAAAGCAAGTTAAAGTTGGTTTTTATGATCATAAAGAAATCACTCCGGACCAAATAAATGCTATATTAGCTGAAAAGGTAATAATAGATGTTAAAAGTGAGGCTGTTGATAAGCTTGGCCCTATTTGTGATTCTGAAAAAAAAGAAAACAGTGCTGTGAAAAGTAATATTCCTTATAGATCTGATATTATTCCTATTCCGTCTTCGCCAAGTGATGAATCTAAATTTGTTGAGTTGGCTTATAGTTATAGAGATCATGAAGAATCATTCTTGCAAAAGTTCGTAAGAGAAAAAGATGCTGCTACACTTTCAAGGAATAATCCACAAAACCAATCATTAAAGCAAGTTGAGTTTGGATTTGGAGATAGTAAAGAGATTACACCGGTCCAAGCAAATACTATATTAGCTGCTAAAGTTACAATAGATGTTAAAAGTGAGGCTAGTGAGAAGCTTATACCTATTTGTGATCCAAAAGAAAAAGAAAACATCTCTAGTAATATTTCCTATAGATCTAATTTTATTCCTATTCCATCTTCGTCAATAGATGAGTCTGAAGCTCTTGAATTGGCTTATAGTTATACTGAAGAATCATTCTTGCAAAAGCTAATAAGAGAAGAAGATACTACGCCTAATTCGATAGCA
>JABJMA010000056.1 GCA_018659605.1 Rickettsiales bacterium | reverse complement strand
TGCCGCACAAATTTTCAAACCTTAATAAGCTTGCGCTTATTTCAGGATTCTCATCCTTTGTCACTCTCGATAAAATAAAAAATGCCAAAAAGGCATTTTGTATTTTATGGTGGAGAGGACAGGATTCGAACCTGCGTGACATTGCTGTCAACACGCTTTCCAAGCGGGCGCCTTAAACCACTCGGCCACCTCTCCAATTATAAAATATTTATAATTAATTTCCTCTTATAAACTAATAATATGGTTTATGCCAGTGCTTTTACCAAAATTAGATTTTGCAGATCACTCCATTTTCTATTGTTAACACCCTATCAGATTTTTTTGCCAACTCATAATTATGCGTTACAAATATCGTTGTAATATCATGCTTAGCTATTGCAGCCTTAAATATCTTAAAAATATTATCAGCATTAGCTGGGTCTAAATTACCAGTTGGCTCATCTGCTAATAATAATTTTGGTTTGTGAACTATCGCCCTTGCTATCGCAACTCTCTGCTGCTCACCTCCAGATAAACTTCCAGGTTTATGATCCGCCCTATCTAATATCTTTAGATCATCTAAGATTTCACTCGCCCTACTAATAGCGTCCTTGCGGGAATATTTGTTAATTAATAATGGCAACATAACATTCTCAAGCGCTGTAAACTCCGCAAGTAAATGATGAAACTGAAAAATAAAACCTATTTCTGATCTACGTATAGAAGTCTTATGTTTATCACTTAATTTTTTATAACTCTGACCAAGAAATTTAATATCACCATTATCAAAATAATCTAACAAACCGATAATATGAAGTAATGTTGATTTTCCACAGCCAGAAGGCCCAACTAATGCCAAAAATTCTTTGGAATCTAACGATAAACTAGCCTTAGTTAAAATATCTAATTTATCATCACCTTGAACAAAGCCCTTTGCAATATCTATAACTTCAATTATCTTACTCATATCTTAATATTTCTGCAGGATGACATTTCGATGCTTTCCAAGCTGGATAAATAGCAGCTAAGAAGGAAATTACTAATGCTAATATTCCAACACCAATAATAGTTTTAGGCTCAGTATGTGAAGGTAGATCAGATAAGAAATAAATAATCGGATCAAATAAAGTCACACCCGTTAGCTTCTCTAAGCCAGCCTTAATATTATTGATGTTATAGACAAATAATGAGCCGAATATAACCCCTAAAGACGTACCAATAAATCCTATGGTAGCCCCGCAAATAAAAAAGATCTTAATAATATTAGCACGCGTTAATCCTATCGTACGCATTAAAGCAATATTCTTCATTTTATCCTGTACCAACATTACAAGACTTGAAATAATATTAAATGAAGCAACGATAATGATTAAAGTTAATATCAGAAACATCACGTTACGCTCAACTTTTAATGCATTAATATAGCTGCTATTAACAGCCTGCCAATCATGAATAAAAACATTAAAACCATGCTCATTTACAACTTGCTGTATTTTTTGTGATAATAGATCTGTTTGAGTTATATCTCCTGCCATCACCTCAATTTGTGAGACCGCATCATAATAATTAAACTGAATTGCAACCATCTCAAGCGGAATGAATATAGTACTACTATCATATTCATACATGCCTATCTCAAATATTGCCCCAACCTCATAATCCTTAATTCTTGGAATTAACCCTATAAAAGTTGAATTGGTTTGTGGTGCAACTAACCGAATAACAGAGCCGATCGACAACCCAAGTTTATCTGCTAAACGCGATCCTATCATGATCTTTCCCTCTAAGAAACTTTCCTTATCACCAAATTTTATATTATTTGCTATTAATGGCTTTTGAAAAAGATCCTCTGATTTTATTCCCCGAACATTTGCTGCCGAAGCATCCTGATTATGCAAAATCATTGCATGTGTGTTAATTAAAAGATTTGCAGATTTCATTTCGGTAATATCTTCTAATGCCGGAATAATTTTATAATAATCCTTTATCTTTCCATCTCTGGAAATAATATTAATATGAGAATTAATACCCAGTATTCTATCCATTAACTCAATGCGAAAACCATTCATAATCGACATCACTACTATTAATGTAGCTACTCCTATTGCAATACCTAATAATGAAAAGAAGCCATTAATTGAAATAAAGCCCTCTTTCCGTTTCGATTTAAGATATCTAAATGCTATAAAAATCTCGGTTCTGTTAAACATCTATAAAATTATTGATCCTTTGGCTTAATAACAATTTTCTTTGTTAAAATCTAGAAAAAGCTTTTATAAATACAATCAAGCTTAATCATTAAAGCCTTTAAGGGCTATCTAATACATATTTTAATTGCTCTTTGATAAGATTATCCTATTATATTACGACAATAAATTAAAATTAGAAAATGACACAAAGAACATTCTCAATCATTAAACCTGATGCAACTAAACGTAATCTTACTGGTAAAATTAACAGTATTTTTGAAGATAACGGTCTTCGCATCGTTGCTCAAAGAAGAGTTAAATTATCCAAAACTCAAGCTGAAGAATTCTATGAAGTTCACAAAGCAAGACCTTTCTATAATAGCTTGGTAGAATTCATGACCTCCGGTCCTGTTGTTGTTCAAGTATTAGAAGGTGAAGATGCAGTGCTAAAAAATCGTGATTTAATGGGTGCAACAAATCCTGAAGATGCCAATGATGGAACTGTCAGGAAGCTATATGCAGAATCAATCGAAGCTAACTCAGTTCATGGATCTGATAGCGCAGAAAATGCAGCCAATGAAATCCAATTCTTCTTCACAGAAGAGCAAATTGTTGGATAACAAAAATAATATTTTAGGGTAGCGAGAACTACCCTAAAATCCCTTTCCTTCACCACAGCCAGATATTACAAACCACTAATAATCTTAGTGCAAATTGAATATTTAAATTTCAGGAATAAAAATCAAACAAGAAAGTAGTGGTTCTTAAAAATTACGTATAAAGCTTTCAACGCCTATAATTTTTTGAAAACCTTTCTCACGGCTAATTCTAAGAGCTTCTTTCTTGGTTTTGAAAGGGCCAACATAAACTACATGAAAATTACGTTTACGAACTAGCTTCTCGACAATAAAAACATTGCCATATTTACCTAAATCCTTTTTTAAACTAGAAGAATTCTTAGAATAAATAAAACTACCAGATTGAATGTAATAACCTGGATGTTTCATTTTATCAGATTGTTTAACTCTTGGCTCTACTAACAATAGCCGAGCTTTCTTACCTTTTAGCTTCTGTTCTTTTAGATATTCTACATTCATATGAAAACTAGCTTGAGGATCTACTCCCTCTTCATAATAAGATGCCAATACCCCATATTCAATTATATCTGTTGGTTCCTCTACATATAGCCATTTTAAAGTTGATAAAAAGTCTATTTCAACAAAATCCTTAGTTATGTCATCTATGGATAGATTATTTTCTTTGATAAAATCCTCATATAAACCTGCTTCTGCAACCTCTTTTCTATTTGCAACCATGTTAGAATCCGCTTCCACTGCAGAAATAGGAATAATCCCTTCTTGCAACTTAGTTACAGGCACAATTTCAGGCTCAGTTAAGGGCTCAGCCACAGACTCAACTACAGGCACAACTGCTGCCTCAGCAGCAATATTATTACCAGCATTAATATCAGATGTCGGCAGATCCTTATTACCGTCTTTATCAAGAGGTAATGTAATTAAATTATTAATTGGGGCTTCTACTCTAGATATAGCACCAAGAGGTATAATTGCTATATCTGCAATAACATCATTATTTACAAGAGGCTTAGTTGATTCAGACTTGGTATTTTGCTCTATAATAATAGCTTCTTCATTTTTTGTATTTTGCTTTCTAACTCTATCTTCTAATTCATCACTAACAGTTATACAGCTATTTGAACCTACTTCAGCACTAATGACTTCATAACAAGGAAAATCTGCTAAATTAAGAGACTTAGAAAAAGATGCTGACTCAACTTCCTTTGTATCATTAGAAAAATCTGCAATTAGCCTTAATGTGTCATCTGTAATATCTAGCGATTTTGCATTATAAATTTTCCAGAAGCCTTTATTACCTGCCTCCTCAAGCTTTAGCTTAAAAGCAATCAACTCATTTCTATTAGCAGAAGTTAATGGGCTAACAAATAAATTAAACATTTTATCGTTTGAACTCTTAATCACGAGATCTACTGAATCCTTTGAATTCTTATTGAGAATGAAAGGATTTGAGCCAGCAATTAGCAAAGCCTTGAAATTTGGATAATTGCCATTAGAAATTGCGCGCATTAAAGGAGTGAAGCCGGAAAAATCTTGGGCATTTAGATTGGCGTTATTTTGTATAAGTAATTTTACAACTTCTATATTTTTATTGCGTGAAGCATAATGCAAGGCTGTGACATTATTATATGTTTTAATATTAACATTTGCACCTTTTTCAATTAGAAACTTCACAATATCAGGAGAAGATTTCTGACAAGCATACATTAAAGGTGTTTTTCCAGACTGATCCTGCATGTTAACATCTTCACCGGATGCTATTAATGACTCTATTAAACCATATGAATTATTATCAATGGCGTTATAAAACGGTGTATCCTGATGGTCTGCAAATAAATTTGCACTAACAAGAAGAGTAAAAATAAAAAAAGAATAGAATCGCTTCATTTAAAAAAAATTGTTAATTTTGTAATTCAGCTAGTTTATAATTGCTTAAATTTATTTTTATAAAATTAATAGATCTTTTGCTAAAAGCTTTTAAAATATTAGAATAGTTTTTATATAAAAACAACAGTCTAAAATCTAACGAGATAACAAAAAACTAATTAACAACATAACAATAGTAATTAATCTCTTAAATATAATGAAATTTCAAGCAAAAAAATTCCTTAGCTTTTATTATAATAACATATTTAGAATGTTATTTCTGCTTTTTATTTTTATCATTTCTCCATATAAAATATATGCCTCTGATTTTGGCTCTTTTGTTACAGATTTAGTTAAGAATAATCCTGAAATTCAGGCAAGTTATTTTAACTACCGCTCATTTATTGATGGAAAGATGTCTACTATTGGGCCATATCTACCTCAAGCAGAATTACATTATAATTA
Source organism: Rickettsiales bacterium (assembly GCA_018659605.1). Lineage (GTDB taxonomy): Bacteria > Pseudomonadota > Alphaproteobacteria > Rickettsiales > JABIRX01 > JADHOX01. Next base: position 6,260 of record JABJMA010000056.1, on the reverse strand, counting down.
TCAAATCCAAGATATTGATAAAGTTACTGGTAATATCACTGATAATTATGAAACTAACGAATATAATATTGATATTACTCAGAAAATTCTTATCCCAGAGTTAAAACCCTTACTTAACAAGACTAAGCTTGCTACTTTAGAGGCCTTATTAAAATATAAAAAAACAAAATCCGAGGTAATCTTAGATTTAATAAATACCTTAGTTACTATCCAAACATTAGATCAACAGGCACTTTTTGAAGAGAACAACAAAAACCTCAATAAGAATCTTTATAAAGTTGCTCAAATAAAGAGCAATTCTGGAATTATTAGTCAAATTGATCTTTTGCAATCTAAAACGGAATATTTAAAAGCTAAATCTGATTATATAATCATAATTAAAGATTTATCTATTGCTAAGGCTCATTATGAAAGTCTTACGGGAAGCAATGTAATAAAAGAATTTAATCTTGAGAAATTTATTACTAACACTAATTTCGATCTAAGTAAAACAATTCAATCTGCATATAGAAATAATTTTGATGCAATTATTACCTTAAATCAATTATCCCAATATAAACAAAATAAGAAAATTGAACAATCTGATTATTTACCAAAGGCCGATTTATATTATAACTACCAAAAAATTAAGGGTCGGTATTCATATTACACTAATAATGATGATACTAATAGTTTCTCTTCATATGGTATTAGAGTTACTATTCCATTATTTACATCATTTAAAACAACCTCTGATATTGCTTCTAGCCAGGATTTGATTTTAGTAAAAGAGCAAGAATTCTCTAATGTAACTAACAATTTAAAAGAGGAAGTTACACGATTATGGGAAACCTTAAATGTTAATAAGGCTTTAATAATAGAACATAAAAGCTATGTTGAATATGCTGAAAAATCTTACAAAGCCATTAAGAATCAGTATGATGCAAGGTTAAAAGATATAACTTACTTATTAGATGCTCAAAATACTTTACTTGATGCAAGATCTAAATTAAATCATACAAATGCAGAAATGATGAAAAATTACTTTGCAATAATTTTTCTTACAGGCAAACTTGATGAAAATACTTTTTTGGATTCATTAGATAATTAATTATGAGGTTTTAATGCCAACGCAAATTTCAGATGCCACTAAAGATGTTCTAAATAAGCTCAAAAACGTTATGGGTGACCCTACCGCTACAAAAAAGCTTAAAATAGAGCCTGAACTTAATAAGGATGATGGCAAAATATTAAATTTACATAGTGAAGCACCTGACAACATAAATGATGAAATAATCGAGGATTCTATTGCTAGCACTGCTAAAATTTCAGAATCCTTGGAAACTCAGGAACCGGATTTAGTTCCAGAATTTGGCCATGAGAATGACAGTCCTAAATCTTCACAAGATGATATAGATGAAAACCATAGTGAATCTATAGATATAAAAAACACCGATGTAAATGATGTCATCCTTCATGACCATCAAGATGACACTGACTCTGATACTATTGAACGTAATTGGCAGACAGCAGTACAAGATGAATTAAAAGATGTAATTCAGTTTAATGACACAGAGGATGAATTAATTGATTTAGACCAAGGTTTTGGTATTGATAAAATCAATAATGTTAAACCTGTAATGGATTTAGAAAGTGATAAAAATATTAATTTACAAAAAAACTTGTCAGAGCAAAAGAGAATTACTGAGGAGGAGCAGCAACAACAAGCTGATATAATAGAGAAATATCAAGAAGATCTTATAGATGAAAATGATTTAGCAATTGATAAAAATGACTTATCAGATGAAAATTTAATAATTGAAGATCATCCTACGATAGAAGAATTTTCTCCCACAGCTACTCCTTCAGATTTTACAGATTTTCAAGATCCATCTGATGTCATTAAGAATTCATCATTACCAGAATTCCAAGCAAGCACAGATATAGAAGATAATGAAACCTTAATAAATTCAAACCCAGATTTAAATAATCTCGATAATTTCACTTCCAGCTTTGATCATGATATTTCTTTATCAGAAAAAGATGACCCAATAAGTGATAGTAACCTTGACGAGGGTAAAGAATCATACTTTGATGCTTATGACTTTGACAAAGCTGCATTAGAAATAGATAAAAATATTCCAAACTTTAATAAAATTGAGAATTATAAAAACGAACAGATAGGTAGTGATATGCAAAACTCTTCAAATAAGGTTATGTCTGATAAAACATATAATCGAGCTAGAAATATAATAGATTCCTTTAGGACTCAAATTAATGACAATAACAAATCAGAGCCTGAAACTAAGGCTGTTAAGAATAATTCGTTAGAGGATTTAGTTGGTAGTTTAATCAAGCCAATGCTTAAAGACTGGCTTGATCAGAATCTATCTTCAATAGTGGAAGAAGTGGTTACAAAAGAAGTTAAAAAGTTAACTGATAAATAAGTTAGTTAATATTATTCATCACAAAACAGCCTATTAAAGCTAAGTTCTATATTCTGTATTTATTTTGATATAATCAGGAGAGAGATCTGAGCTATAAAAACTAGCTTTATTTTCTGGGTTTTCAAAACCAATATTAATATCTAAGATAATATTCTTATTTGCAGATAAATAGTTAATTAATTGCTGTTCTTTAGTTGCATCCATTTGGTTTTTATCATTTTCATAAACCTCATAACCACCAATAGCTATAGTTAGCTTAGTAAGATTTACTGGCAAAGTTGTTTTACCGATTGCCATAGCAATTCTTCCCCAATTTGGATCATTTCCATAAATTGCAGTTTTCACCAAGGGTGAATCTGCAATTGATCGGGCGATTTTTTTAGCATCATCAATTGTTTTAGTATTAGTCACATTTATCTCAATTAATTTTGTAGCTCCTTCGCCATCTGCTGCAATTTGTTTAGCAATATCAATCATTACATCATCAAGAGCTATTTTAAAATCATTAAGAAGTTGTGAATTATAATCATTAATCTGTTCATGTTTAACAGATCCTGCTGCAAAAAATAAAGCTGAATCATTGGTTGAGCAATCAGAATCTACAGAGACGCAATTTAATGATTTATCAACGCTATCTCTAAGTAATTGATCAAGTATATCTGCAGAAATATCTGCATCAGTAATTATGTAACATAGCATTGTTGCCATATTTGGAGCGCACATTCCAGAACCTTTAGCAAAAGCAACTAGATTAATTTCAGCATTACCAATTTTACATTTTTGTTGTGATATCTTACTTTTTAAATCAGTAGTCATAATTGCCTGAGCAGCCTGTTCTATTCCGGACTCATTAATTAAGGCATTAGGAATTGTATTAATTATTTTATTATATGGTATTGGCTCACCAATAACACCGGTTGAATTAACTAATATTTGGCTAGGTAAGCAATTAATTGCATCAGCAAAAGATTTAGCAATAACAGGAACAGCATCAATACCATGCTGACCGGTCATAGTATTGGCATTACCAGAATTTACAATTACTGCTCTAGCCTTACCATTATTTGTAATAACTCTACACCAATCAATGGTTGGTGATACAATTGAGGATTTAGAGTAAACACCAGCAACATTAACATCATTATCAAAGTAAAGTAAGAATAGATCATTACGATCATATTTTATTTTTGTATGACCAACATGGATATGGGCTGATTTAATTAAATTTGATAGTTTTGTATCTGACATAAGTAAATTTCGTTAATAATTAATATTACAAAAATTATTTACAATTATCGTAAGTAATATTGCTAAAATAGCCAATAAAATTAAAACCAATATTGGCTAGAAATCATCATAAAACCAATAATTACTCTATAAATTCCAAGAATCCTAAAGCCTAGATTAGAGATAATTTTATTAAAATTCCAAATAACAATATAGGCAACGATAAAAGATGCTACAAAACCTAATAGTAATATCATAAGGCCATCCAATATGATATATTCATAATTTTGTATAATATCATAGATAGTTGCTGCGAAAATTGTTGGTATAGCTAGGAAAAAAGAGAATTTTGCAGCTATTTCTCGATTTAAGCCTATTAGCATAGCTCCAATAATCGTTGATCCAGCACGTGACATGCCGGGTAATAAGGCTAATAATTGAAATATTCCTATTGCTAGAGAATTTTTAAAGCCGACATCTGCTAATTGATGGATTTTGGGTTTGGGTATAATCATATCGATAAAAATCATAATTATTCCACCTGTAATTAGCGAGAATGAGATGAAATTCAGATTAAAGATTGTATCTTTTATAGCCGATCCGAAATAGCCCCCAATAAGTATGATTGGCATTAAGGCAATTAAAAATTTCAGATAGAAATCTCTATTTTCTTTTTTATGTAAATTTGCTAAAGGAGTAAATAACTCACGCCGATAGATAATAAATAATGGAAGGACCGCGGCAAATTGAATAATTATCTCAAAGCTATAATTAGGTATGGCGGTAAAATCTAGCATTTTAGATGCAAATACTAAATGCGCTGTTGAGGAAATAGGTAAAAACTCAGTAACACCTTCAATTATGGCTAGGATTAAAGCTTTATACGCATCTAACATGAATGATAACTAAAAGTAAATGGTGCCTCTGGTCCGACTTGAACGGACACGTCCCAAGGGACAACAGATTTTGAGTCTATCGCGTCTACCAATTCCACCACAGAGGCTCTGATTTAAATTAAATCGACAAATTAGGATGGGGCGAAAGACCGGGATTGAACCGGCGACCACCAGAGCCACAAACTGGTGCTCTACCAACTGAGCTACTTCCGCCATATCCTAAATTTGAGGCTTGACCATAGCGATATAATTTATTTTGGGCAAGTGATAAATAATTCTTTATGAGAATATTTAGCATTGAGAAAATTTCTAAATTAAGCCAAATCAAAGATTAATATAGCTATTGTAATTTGAATTACTTATAGCCTCCACAGACTTTCTGGTTTATATTCATCATAAGCAACCATAGCACTCCATGAAGTAGGACTTTCTGCAGCCTTAGCTAAAGCTTCTGGCCCTGCCTTCTTTTCTCTATAAGATCCATATTCATCAATTACATCACAAGTTGTAGCATTTGTTAATTTGCTTTTCATATCAGCTAATTTATCTTTTAGTTTTGTAGGATCATCTATTCTATCACAACAAGTTTTCACTAGAAAAATATCATTTAATTTATTAATTTCCTGCCAGAATTTAACTATGTCATAACTAGATTCATTCTCTTTTAAATCTGCTATTGCAGCTATAACTCCGCCAAGATCTGTAGAAAATAATTCTTTTATATTGATGGGATCTTCTTTCTCCTTGCCATCTAAAGATTGATCTAGCTGTTTTCTAGGAGATTCATCATAATCTATTTCAGTATCAGAACTTATATCACAATCACTCCCATAGTCACTAATATCAGAAACTGCCAGATCATCATCTACATTCTTATCCATATTATCAAAAGATATTCCGACTTCTAAATCTTGAACTTGTTGTGCTCTTGGACTCTCAGCAGAATTGGCTATATTAAAAAATGGACTAAGTGAAGCATTCTCACTATATCCTGCTGGAGTTACAGCTCCCTTACAATCACCTAAAGTCACTAAATCACCCAATTTCTCCCCTGCTATATGATCATAAGAAGAATCCGATATATTATGTAGCCCAGTCTCGTCTATAGATAATGGATCTTTTGGTATATTTACTATAAAGCCTAATATGGATTCACAAATAGTGTTAAGATCTGCATTTTGAGCGAAATCACATAGTGCTAATAATTTGCTAGCTAATTCAGTTAGCTGGTTAACATCCAGTTTTTTTGCAGTTTCTACAAATCCCGCCCCTTTATCATTGCCAAGAATAATATCAAGTAAGTAGGCTTGTGAAGCTTTTATTGTTTCTTTTTTTTTACAAGACTGATAAAATATATTAAACCTGTTCACGCTATCCCGCTTAGCATTATCTGCCTTAATTTTTTCATTTCCGGCCTCAGAAATTGCTAAATACTTCTCACAATCTAGAAGCGCAGCTTCAGTATCCCTCTCAAATATATCAGGTAAAAGCTGAGGACGTTGATACTTCTGACCTTCTAAAACATTGCTAGATTGAGTTGTGTTTTTTATTTCAGGATCCATATAGACTTACATAACTTTCTGGTTGATTTCTGCAGCAGCAGTAACCTTTCCAACCCATGAAGTAGGACTTTCTGCAGCCACATCTAAAGTTTCCCGCTTAGCCTTCTCTTCTCTATAAGATCCATATGCATTAATTATATCACAAGTTG
>JABJMA010000055.1 GCA_018659605.1 Rickettsiales bacterium | reverse complement strand
GTTTGAAGTCTTCGTAATGAAGTTTCATGCTCTGGAGCAGAAGCAATGCACTCAGAAATCTCACACTTTCTTTCTTCCGATACTTCATCATAAGAACAATATGTTTTTAATAAGTATTTTTTTAAATCCTCATCGGTCAAAATATTAGAAATGTTCTGCAACATCTTTTTAGTATTATTATAAAAAACCTCCCCAAGTTCTAACACTCCGTTATCAACTAGATCATACATACTGATTGTAAAATCTCCATCTGCAGGTATTGTGGTTTGACTCAGTACCTCAAGAGATTCTCTAGGCAATAGTTGAAACTTTTTACTAACAAAGCCATTTTCATATCTACAAAACAACTTCTGCTTCTCATCAAATAATCTGGTATTAGCAAGGGCCAGATTTCTTTCAAGATCACGCCCCCCATCGTCACCATAATACTCTGCTTCAAAAGCATCTATTGAAGCACCTCTTGAATCCATTACGTCACAGCAAGCAACATCACTTGATAGAGTAACTTGCAAATCAATCTCACCATCTTTTTTTACCAAAACACCACCTGATGATGAACGCTGTAGAACACTCCCTATTAACTCTGGGCATACTTGATATATAGAGTTTAAAACTTCTTTCTTTATAGAACTCTGAATATTACGTTCAGTCCAAGCACTATTAATAATTAGATTTATAACTGGATTATGCATACTATATTTTTTAATCACATCTGTAATGCTAGCAGCATCTGTTGATATGTCATGATGCTGTAAAACTTGAATTCCTTTTTCAGAATCGCTAATTACCACTGCAACACATGTATCTAGCCCAAAAGTAAGCAAACCATAAAAAACAGGATCATTGTATCTAATCACCCCTTCTTCATGCTGGTTTATTATCACTAACCTATTTTTCATAATTGCCTCTAAAAAATCAATATCCGCGCATCCTAACATAATTGTAAGGCACATGTAAACCGCAGAGTTAATCCCGAGAATAAATCTGCAACTGATGATAATATTAATTAAGTCTATCTTGCAATCTTCACGCTTTTACACACTTAAAATGACAGACCCATTTTTTTGAGTTTGGACAAACTCCTATTGATGAAGATGATATTTAGTTAATCATCTATATCAGCATTTATCTTTGCCGGCTCTTCTAAAATAGCTAGAATTTCATTAGCACAATAAACCTTATCCCGCTTATCACCACTAACTTTTTGAATAATATTGTAACCTTCAAGCTTTATAACACCACGCTGGGCAGTACTATATGAAACATTTAATTCTTCAGCAATTTTCTTTATAGTGAGGTATGGATTTATTGTACAATACTCAACTATTCTTACTGGGATATCAGAAGCTGGACTTGCCACTTGTAATTTCCATTTATTTAGTAAATCGTTAATTCTTTCAGCACGAGATAAAGCATCTTCAGACTGAATCGCGATACCGTTTAGGAAATAAATTAACCAATCTTGCCAATCACCATCATAACTAACAGCAAATAATCGTTTATAATAGTCATCCCTTGTTGCTTCAAAAAAAGCACTTAAATACAGTAAAGGAGCTGGCAAAATTTTTTGTTCAATCATTAGCAATATTATCAATAAACGTCCAACTCGACCATTACCATCTAAGAACGGATGAATCGCCTCAAATTGATAATGGCAAAGTGCAATATGAATAAGTGGAGGAAGTTGCCGATTATGTAGGAATTTTTCAAACGAACCTAAACATTCGGCTAAATAATCGACAGGTGGAGGCACAAACTTTGCCGTATTTAAGGTGCATCCAGGTGAACCAATCCAGTTTTGACTATTTCTAAATTCACCAGGCGTCGCATGTGAGCCTCTAACACCTTGCATCAATTGTTTGTGGATTTCTTTAATTAACCTAAGCGACAATGGCAAATCAGCGAGGCGATTCAAACCAAAATCCAATGCCGTAATATAATTTTGAACTTCTTGAAGATCATCTTTATTTTGTTTTACCTCAGCACCAGCATTATGCGCTAATATTTCCCCAATAGTTGCATTAGTACCCTCTATCCTACTAGATAATACAGCTTCTCGCGTTATGAACGTCCTCATTAACAGATGAGGATTAGGTAGCCTACTTCCTTCTCTAGAAAGTTTTCCTAATATAAAATCAGCTCGTGACAAGGAATTCACTAATTGATCACTCCATTCAACTCTGGGAGGAAGAGCGTTGGGTATAAAAGCATTATAACCTTTAGATGATTTGATTACTTTGCCAGATGTAGATTGTTTTATATCCATACTAAATACCTTATATATCGTATCTAACAATATAACGTTATTATCGGAAATGTCAATTATCGATAATAACCCTACTTTTTATAACCAAAGGCGATAATAAGAATTATACGTTATTATCGCCTTTGACTCTATTTGACAATAACTATATGTCGCCAAACCAATCTCATCTTTCGGATTAATTTTAATAGCTCTATTGAAATTCTCTATTCGCAATTACCAGAAGATTTAGAAATAAACTCTAAAATGAAATTAATTCCTCTGTGGTATTTTCTTTTAAATGAAGGATATTAATCAACTTGATGGTAATATTTCTGAAAATCTTCAATCTTTCTCAACTTTGTTGTGGAGTATAAATCGCGATACATGCTCTACAACAATCTTTGTGCAGTCCAGAGACTCCACAAACTATTACAATGCTTCGACCTTCTGCCGCTTGCAGATCTCTATTTATTTACTTTTTCTTTTAGAGTTTTCCCTGCTTTAAAAGAAACATTATTTGAGGCTTTTATGGTGATCTCTGCACCAGTTTGAGGATTTCTACCTTGTCTTTCTTTCCTATGAGAAATAGAGAAATTGCCAAATCCTATAAGGGATATTTCTTTCCCTTTTTCGAGATTATCAGAAATTGAATCAAGAACAGATTCTAGGGCTTTTTTGGCATATTCTTTATTAAAGCCAGATTTATCTGAAATTTGATCTATTAATTCTTGTCTTGAAGTTTTGTCAGTCATGTTTTTTTTACAATTGTATGTTACTATTATAGAATATATCAGTAATATTAAGACTCAATATTTTGTCAATTATTTACTTAAATTCGTATTGTGCAGAAGTTATTATTAATGATATATTTTTTGAGACACATGTTAAATGATATTTAACTGCTAAGGCCATAGATTAGCTGTAGTTTGAAAGGATCTCAATAGTTTATAGATGTAAATTATTAATGATAGTGTGGCTGAATAATATGACGACTTTATTAAAATTATGAGCAAGTCAAAAGATTGTACCTTGGGTTCTGAGCCAGTAGTTCATGATTTTAATACATTTGTAGGAGAGAAATTAAGGGCGTTAAGAAATTTGCGTAATTTAACTAGACTCAATTTGTCTGAAATATTAGGGGTATCTAGCTCTTTAATTCAGCAATATGAGAATGGTAGTGTTAGAATGCCTTTATACTCTGTATTTGTCCTAAGCACATCC
>JABJMA010000054.1 GCA_018659605.1 Rickettsiales bacterium | reverse complement strand
TTGTAGCATAGTGAATTTGCTGCATGATATCTTCATGATAATTAGTGCCTTCAGTTTCATATCCTGCAGTATCTACTAAGTTAAATTTCTTATCCAACATTTCGCACATAGCTTCGTTACGATCCCTTGTAACTCCAGGAGTGTCCGCTGCAATAGCTAATTTTCTTTTGATTAATTTGTTAAATATCGTCGATTTACCAACATTGGTTCGACCAATAATTGCGATTCTTGGATACATTTAATGATATATTCTTATATTTCCGTTATGATCTTGAAAGTAGAGCTTATCACTGTAGCTATATGGTAGTGATATAATATTTTTACCAAATCTTTCATTGGATAAATAATCGCCCTCAATAGGATCAAGGAAAAGCAGTTTGCCTGACTTTGAGAGAATTGCAAGCTTATTATTTGTAACAAAGATAGACGATATGGTTTGTTCCTGAAAATCCTTACTATTGATTTTCCTAAATTCATCAAGAGATTTATACCATATAATTTTACCATTATTCTTATCAATAGCTATTATGTTTTGGTCTTCAGAAACCGTATATATAATATCACCATTCAGCCATAAATTAGTAATAGGCCTTATATTTAATGTCCATTTGCGAATACCACTTGCACTATTATAGCAGATAATAGAGCCGGCATAAGTCCAGTTGTAATATCTTTTTTCCTCAATAATTGGTTTAAATTCACTATCAAACATATCATACTCACTATTATGAATATTAGTTAGATTAGTCTTATCGCTCCAAAGGATATTACCGTTAGCTTTATTTAGAGAAACTGTCTCGCCAAGAGAACTAGTGAAAATCAAATTATGACCGAGATCAGATAAAAATCCAGACCCATAGATTGAAGTTTGTTTAGCATCTAATTCACTCTTCCATTTGATCTTGCCATTATTACGATTTATTGCAAAAACCACATTGTCAATTGTCGAAATATAAATATTTTTATCATCTATAACATTACTAGATCTAATAATATTTGAGATATCTTTGCTCCAGGATAATTTAAAACTTTTAGTGTCAATTTGATAAATACGATTACTTCCAATAGAGGCAATAATAATACCATTATTAAGTGAGATTCTTTTTTTTAATGTTGAGAAGCTAGAATCATCATTATCGAGTTTTAGTTTAAAAGACTCATTTATAGAGTTAAGAGATCTTTTATGAAGGTTATTCTTACTATCTATAAAATAAATAAAACCATCATCAATTAGAATATTTGAATAAAGCATTTTGTTGATAGTAGGCTTGACCTTTAAACTCTGTATGGGTTTGATTGAATCTATCTTGATATTACCAATTAAATTATTGATAGATTGAGAATCACTAGTCTTTGAATCTAGTGAATATTCTTTATCAGATAATTGTTGATAAGAATCATTCTTTATTTCATAGATATAAATAGACTCTTTTAAGAGCTTTTTATTAGCACCTTCGTTGCATGATACCAATAATAAAGAAATCAGGATTAAATTAAGAGCTTTTTTCATTTAATTTAAATTGAACTATTTTCTTAAGCTCTATAGCCTTATTTCTTAACAATTCAGGAAGAGATGGCTCTTCTGTTAAGTTGTTTAAGCTATTATAAGCAGCTTGTAAGTCATTTTTTTTAATTAGATTTATTGCTGCAATAAATTGAGATTCAGATTTAAAGATGGAAGAGTTGCTTAGTGAATTATTGCCCTCTCTATTATCGTCATATAAAAATAAGATTTCTCGAAATGGCTGATATGCAATATTATTATAATTTAATGATTTTAATAAATTTAAAGCCGCTTCATTATCGCCTGAAGAAGAAAGGTAACTAAATTTGTTAACAAAATGAATAATATCAACAGCATTAGGACTGTTTGTTAGAACAATCTTATTTTCAAAGCCAGATGCGGTATTTTCAGTATAATTGATATAAGAGTTTATCATAAGAGATTTCTTGTAATTATGGTATAACAATAATCCTACTACTATTATTACAAAAAGAATTAAGACAGATATAATATGTTTATAATATTTAGCAAACATACTTCTTAGCTTATCTCTCTCTACTTCTTGTTTTACTTCGTCAAATAAATCCATATTTAATAATATTATTATTGTTTAATTTGTTTTTGTAGCTTCTCTTCTTCTTCTTCTTGCTGCTCTTTAAGATTTGCTTCTATTTGTTTTTGTCTTTCCTTCAGAGCCTCTTTTTGTTTATCTCTTTGATTATCTCTTTCTTTTAAAACGTCTTTAGCATGGTTTTCTATATTTAAAACGAAATTCTTAACCTGAGTATCATCAAGGACATATGCTGGATCAAATAAATTGCCACTATATTTTCTATCAAAACGTAACATCTGGCCCTTAACTTCATCACCGGATCTATAGTAAGCTGTAAATAAATTTACATTATGTAAAATAAAATTTTGATCAGGAAGTCTAATTAGTCCACTATAAATAGATGTAGCGGACTCTGTTTTTAATGTAAGGTTATCAATTTTTAAAATTCCCTTTCTAATCTTAAGGCTAAGATCAAGTGGTCCAAAGGTAATTTCACCATTCTTTAATAGGCTCTCCATATTATATTCGTCTAGCCCCTCTTCATAATTTGATAGATCTGCAATATATTGGATAAGGTCTTTTATATTATAATCTGTCATAGTGACCGCTCGAGTAATCATTCTGATATCAGATCTTGCACTCTTCATAAACATTTCAATATTTTGTCCGAAGCTATTTATAGTTCCTGTAACATTGGCTAAGGTTTTGAATTTATCAGCTTTAAAAAATAAGTAAGATAGTTTTTGTAACTTTAGCTTAGTAAATGTGAATGCTATATTTAGCGTTGGGACTCCTGATATTATATAGTTCCCAGCTATATTAAATTTACCAGTATTAAAGATATTGCCATGGAAATCATCAAAATATAAAACATTATCCAGGATATGGGTAGTTATTTTAATGTTTGATAAATTTAGGTCTTTGTAATTAAGGTTTTTAATATCTACTTTTATTGTGCCCGGTAAATCAGAAAAATCAGGAATTCTGAAATATTCCGTGGACCATTCTGAGATATGGCTATCATTACCCAAAAAATCAGCATTAATTAGTGACCCATCTAAATAAAAATCTACTCTTGGATTAATATCATTTATGTCGATAATAAACTTTGAGCTAAATGAATTCTTTTTACTTTGAATATTGAAGCTATCAATAGAAAAATATCTATGATCAAGTTTTCCACCAATAGAAAGATTCTTATCAGGAATATTATTAGCAACAAAATCATCAATAGAAATTTTATATTTAATTGTAGAGTTGATGTTACGTAGCCATAGAAACTTCTGGAATAAAGACCTATTATCAGAATCTTTGGATAGGCTTCCAAATGCATAATCGAACAGATTTCGTTTATTACCATCAAAATCGATTAATTCATAATGATCTAAATTAACCTTATCTAAGAATATATTTATCTTAGAGCTCTTATCCTCGGTATTATTGTTTATATTGACATTACCGGTTAGATTAGTGTCATCAAATTTTGCATCTATATCTGTTAAATGATATATATTATCTGCAAGTTGGAATTTAGTTAGTAATGTATAATCAGTAAATTTCTCCTTATTTAGAAGATTTATATTTAGATCAAAGGCATGAGCCAAGGCTGTTAAATTACTACCATTAGATTCTATGTCTCCTTTGATGTATAAATTATTTTCAATATCATTTGTGATATCCCCATATATTTTAAAATCATTTAATTGACTATGAGCAAATTCTAACTTGAACTTTTTGTTTTTCTTTTCACCATCAAATGTTATATTAGCTGTCAAGTCGGATAAGGAATGTTTATATAAATTAAAGTTTTCTGCATTTACATTAACAGAGAAAGTACCGGTATCAGGCATTTGTAGGTATATTTGATCATCAGGACCAAGTTTAAATAATTCTTGCTTCACCCTGCTTTCATCTTCATCCGAGATAATATCATCAATTTGAACATCAATTATATCAAAATTTAATTCTCCCATACCATTATTATGCAGGGTAAATTTAGCCGTACTATTTAGCGAAGGACTTTTAATGACAATATTATCAGATGTAATACCAGTATCATCAAGCTTTAAATCAAAATCTAATTCATATTCATAATCAGTACCATCTGGAAAAAATACATCAGAGCGATATACGTACCCAAATAAGAATTTTTGCAGGCTTGTTCCAGTAATTTTATTATTACCATAGAATTCTAGATTTTTCTTATTAAAGAATCCTTCAAACTTAAGCTTATTGTCTCCGGATTTTAAAACAGATTTGAACTCAAGTTTTTGATCTTCCGCTTCATTAATCTGAGCTTGAATCTTGTATTTATTTAGATTGGACTCAAAATTACCAGCTATATTGTAGTAATTATCAATCTTATCAAAATGTAACGTTAAATTGTTAAACTTCTTCTCTAGGCTATATTGTGAGTTTGTAATTAAAAGGGTTGATTCCGTAAATGAAATATTATCCGATAATGGACCGCTCACTTTTGATGTTTCTTTATCAATACCAACTAATTCAATATTTAATTGTGAGTTTTTAAAATTGAGTCTGCGTGGAATTACATTAAATGATAATAAAGAGAGAAAATTAGGAAACACTTTCGCTTCCGGAGCACGAATCGTAATGCTCATAATATTTCTGCGCAGATTATTAATTCTCAGATGCGTTATTACAATATGTGGCTGAGGCAACATTTTAAATACTAACTTACCTTTAATAATAACTTCAGCATTAATCTCTTCAGATAAATAACTCTGTAGTTTCTTTTTATTTGCAAACATTACAGATATTTTACCAATAGCGTAAAAAGAGCCGAATAACAAGCTAACTAGTATAAAAATTTTTAAAATTTTGCTTTTCACTTTCTATATAAAATAACTATAGTATTAATGGATAGAGCAGAAACGTCAAAACTAAAATATATATTTTCTGAATTATCTTCAGAATAATTTTAGCAGAAAGATATCGCTAGACAAAATTTATATTGTAACAAAACGAAAGTGAAAGATTTTTTTTCTAATTTAAACCAAAGTCAAGTTGAGGCCGTAAATTATTTATATGGTCCTTTACTAGTTTTAGCCGGTGCTGGTACTGGGAAAACTACGGTTTTAACCTCAAGAATTGCCAATTTAGTTGCGACTGGTGCTTCATTACCTGGACAAATAATGGCAGTTACGTTTACCAATAAGGCTGCAGCAGAGATGAAAGAGCGTATTTCTGATTTATTGCAGATTGAGGCTGCATTGGTTAATATTGGAACCTTTCATTCAATCTCTGCAAAATTATTAAGGAGATATGCGCATTTAGCTGGTCTAAACAGTAATTTTATCATTATTGATCTTGAGGATCAGGTCAATATCATAAAAAAAGTTCAGGAATTAAAAAAAATTGATATCAAGGAATATCCAGCAAAGAAGATTGCTTTTATTATATCTAGCTGGAAAGATAAGGCATTAAACCCTGAAGATGTCCATAGCTCCTTACTCTATAATGATATCGCTCATCAAGCGTTTGAAGTATATAAGGTTTATCAGAATAATTTGAGAGAGTTAAATGCTGTTGATTTCGGTGATTTAATATTATTATTAATAAATCTTTTAAAAAGTAATGACGCTGTATTGGCAGAATTAACTCGGCAAATTCAATTTATATTAGTTGATGAATATCAAGATACTAATGTTGCTCAATATTTATGGTTAAAACTATTATCTCAAGGCAATAATAATATTTGTTGTGTTGGAGATGATGATCAATCGATTTATTCATTTCGTGGAGCGGAAGTGCAAAACATCCTGAGATTTGAAAAAGATTATGCGGGTGCAAAAATAGTAAAGCTTGAAGAGAATTACCGTAGTACTCAAAATATCTTGAATGCTGCTAATCAACTTATTGCTAATAATAAGACCCGTTACCATAAAGAGCTTTATACAAAAGCTAAGGATGGTAATAAAATTAAGCTATTAGTTTGTTTTGATGATATAACTGAAGCCACAACTATCATCTCTGAAATTAAAAAAATTAAATCTGAGACGGGCGAATATCAAGAAATTGCTATTTTGGTTAGAGCTTTCTTTCAAACCCGAATATTTGAAGATAATTTTGTTAACCAGTCTATACCTTATAAAATCTATGGAGGGTTACGTTTCTATGAGCGTAAAGAGATAAAAGATCTGATTAGTTATATTCGCTTAGTTGTAAATAATACTGATAATCTAGCCTTTGAGCGTATTATTAATATGCCGAAACGCGGTCTTGGGCCAATTTCTTTTAATAAAATTACTGAATATGCTCAAGCTAATAATCTTTCATATTTTGAAGCATTAACCTTTTTGTCAGAGAATAAAAAGTTTTCTACAAAGCTTACCATTGAAGTTGATAATTTTATCAAGCTAATTCAAGAGCATCAGAAAGAGATTCAAACTGAGAATTTTGCAATAGCAGTTGCTAACTTGATTAATGAATCTGGTTATATCAGGATGCTTAAGGAGGATAAAAAACAGGATAATGATGCTAGAATTGAAAATATAAAAGAATTCATAAAAGCTATTGAAGATTTTCATAATGTAGAGGAATTTATTGAACATGTGAATTTAGTTAGTGAAAATCAGAATAGTGACAGCGATGATCATGTTGTGATGATGACATTGCATCAATCTAAAGGTTTAGAGTTCAATAATGTTTTTCTAACTGGTTGGGAAGATGGCCTATTCCCGCATCAAAAGTCATTAGAAGAGTCCGGAAGTAAAGCTATAGAAGAAGAAAGGCGCCTAGCATATGTTGGTATCACCAGGGCTAAGCGGAACCTCTATATTTCCTATGCAAATAATCGTCGTATATATAATCAATGGCAAACTACAATACCATCTAGATTTATCAATGATTTGCCAAGTAATTGTTATGAGGAGCAAAACATGCATAATAATACTAATAAACATCCTTATAGAGTCTTTAATAAGCAATATGCTACCAAGCCTAGTTCTAATTTAAATGCACAGCGAAATCAGTTTGTTAAGGCTGATAAAGTTGAGCATGAGAATCATGGTATTGGCCAAATCAAATCTGTAATTGGTGATGTTGTGGAAGTTAGTTTCGATAATGGCAAGGTTAGATATACAACAGCAAATTCATTAAAAAAAGTTAGTTAAATGTCATTCATCGCTATTAGCACCCTACTCATTATAAGTTTTTTAGTTATTATTGGTATAATTTTATTCATAAAAAACTTAGCTCTTAAAGCTCAAAATCAATCACTTAATCTTGATATAGTTAATCTTACACATAAATTTGAGCATGAAGCATATAAGAATAAGGAATTAGCTAATCTTGAGCAAAATATGAAAACTAATTTTGAGAATATGTCATATAATATTTTCAAAAAGATAAAAACAGATTTAGTGGCGGATAATAATAAAAATATCGATGAGATATTAAGCCCACTTAAAACATCTATTACTAGCTTTGAGAAAAATTTTAAAGAAAAGCATGATGCAGATTTGCGTGATCGGATTTCGCTTAAAGAAGAAGTTAAAAATCTATTTAATCTAAATCAAAAATTATCTAGTGAGGCTAATAATTTAGCTAGTGCTATTAAAGGCGATAACAAATTCCAGGGACGTTGGGGAGAAGTTATCTTAGAGAAGTTATTAGAAAATTCAGGCTTACGTAAAAATAGTGAATATTTCACTCAAGTATCGACTACCAATGAGAATGGTGATATTATCCGTCCTGATATAGTAATTAAGTTACCCAATCAAAAAGACATTATCGTCGATTCTAAAGTATCTTTAAATGCTTATGAAGCATATTGTACTGATGATAATGAGTTGCATCTAAAACAGCATATTAACTCAATTAAAAGCCATATTAATCTTTTATCTGATAAATCATATCACAGCTCTGATATTACAAATTATGATTTTGTCATAATGTTCATGCCAATTGAGTCTGCTTATAATCTAGTAATTCAACATAATCCTGATATTTTTTGGTCTGCATGGGAAAAGAAGATTTTGCTAACAGGCCCCCTATCCTTTCATTCCACACTTAAAATTGTTTATTCAACCTGGAGCAATTACAACATCAATAAAAATGCAGAAATCATCGCTAAGGAATCAGGTGCATTATACGATAAATTTGCTGGCCTTATTGAGAATCTAAATCAAGCTAAGAAAGCTGTTAACAACACTAATGATATCTTAGATAATGGCTTTAAAAAAATCTCTGGTAAGGGTGGTATTTTCTCACGTATCGATAATATAAAAAAACTCGGTGCTAAATCGAGTAAGGTTATTACATATGATGAACAGCAGCAGGATGCTGCTTAGATAACTTGTATGGTTGAAGCTGTATATTTGCCCGGCAATATATATTCATAATTTTTTATTTAGGATAATTCTGTAAATCCATCTTTATGGCTTATAACCATAACATGACATATGTTTCCTGATGACCGTGAAGGTTCCCCCTATTATTTCAGTTTTAAAGATAAGTTCGAATTTTTTTAATGGAACCAAATAGTAGGATATTTGTGCCTATGTAGCTAGCTGCACCAATAGCTATGATAATAAATAAATTAATAATCTTATTGATCTCAGATAAGTTAAATTCTGCAAAAAATATATTACTTAGATATATAATTACCCAAGCCATGACAATATTAGCAATAATAATCTTAGTGTAGAAATGCATATTCTTACTAAAGTTAAATTGATTACCATATGCTTTATGGATAATATAAAGACTAATAAAAACTCCTATCCATGATATTACACTAGTTGATATTGCAATACCCACAAATGAGTATAATTTTACAAATATAAAATTAAAAATTACGTTTAAAAACATTAATAACAATGCAATTTTCATTGGTGTTTTTGTATTTGAGCGTGCAAAGAAATTTGTATTAACAATTCGCATAATACAAATTGGAGGTAGATAAAAGGCTAATGGCTGTAATATTAAAGATGTGCTTAATGTTGCTTGGAAGGAAAACTCCCCTCGAGTAAATAATGTATAAATAATTGGTGTAGCTAAGAAATACAACCCTACAGCGGCTGGCATAACCAGCGCTAATGACATATGCATAGATTTACGGTTAAATCTTTTAGTTTCTAAATCATCATTACTTTGAATAGCCTGAGTTAATGACGGTAACAAAACAATTGTTATTGAGGTAATTATCAAAGCTACTGGTAAATTTATCATACGTTCCGAATAATTATAATATGAAACAACATTATCCATCATTGATGCAAAAATAGTATCAATCCATAAGTTAACTTGAACTACAGAGGCACCAATTATAGCCGGAATTATTTTACGAAAGAATTGCTTTTCATCTGTTGTAAAAGATGTGTATTCTGGCTTTAAGCTTAGATTAATTTTATTCGTATGGTAGATTAAGTACATTACCTGGACTATTCCTGCAGAAACAAAAGCTAAGGCAAGAGAAAGAATATGATCTTTAGTATAATCAAATAAAAATAATATGCCTGAAATCAGGAAAATATTAGTAATAATAGGTACAATTGCAGTTGGAGTATATTTGTGATATGAGTTTAATATTGAGGAGTAAATACAGCATATTGAGATAAAAATTAAATATGGAAATGTAATTCTAGCAATAAAAACTAAATGCTCAAATTTTGCTGGATCATCAGCAAATCCGGGAGCAAAGAGAAACATTACTTTATCCATAAATATTTCTAATATCACAACGGTAATAGTTAAGACAAAGAGCATTAGGCAATAAATATTATTAGTAAATTTTGAGGCAGCTATATTATCGCGCTTTAAAACTTTATTATACATTGGAATGAATGCTTGAGTAAAAGCACCTTCGGCAAAGATTGCCCTTAGAAAATTAGGAGCTTTTACAGCTACAAAGAAAATATCTGAGCCAAATCCTGCACCCATTTTATATGCAATAACTGTATCACGTGCTAGTCCAAAAATTCTGGAAAGTAATGTAAATGCAGAGAATGAAAAGATTTTATTAAAAAAACTCATGTAAATTACTTACTAATATTAGGATATTGATATCCCTGTTTATTTAATTTTGCACCTATCATTAACAGAGCTGGAGTAAAGAATAAGGTTAGGATAGTAGCAAATGTTAACCCCCCTGCTATTGCAGTTGATAATTGATACCACCACCCAGTTGATGGAGCACCAAAAGTTATGTTAAAATTAAGAAAATCAATATTCATGCGAAGAATCATAGGCATGAGACCTAAGACTGTTGTTATAGCTGTTAGTAATATTGGTCGTAATCGTCTTTGAGTTGCGCTTAAGATTGCACGATAGGCTGTATAGCCATTTTCAATATAGTATTTATAACTATCGATCAGAATGATGTTATTATTAACAACTATTCCTGATAATGCGATGATACCTACTCCACACATGACTACTCCAAAAGGTGTATTAGTAAGTAGAAGCCCAAGGAATACTCCAATAGTAGATAGGAATACAGCACTCAAAATTACAAATGTATGATAGAAAGAGTTAAATTGAAGAATTAAAATAAGGGCCATTATAATTAAAGCTAAGATAAAGGCCTTACCTAGGAAAGATTG
This sequence comes from Rickettsiales bacterium, assembly GCA_018659605.1. Lineage (GTDB taxonomy): Bacteria > Pseudomonadota > Alphaproteobacteria > Rickettsiales > JABIRX01 > JADHOX01. The sequence goes on along the minus strand of JABJMA010000054.1, from coordinate 13,691 downwards.
AGTCTCGTTAGAATCTTCATCTTCTCCACGAAATTGAACAATTGTATCATTATCTAAAATATCTGTTTTTAAGAAATCCTTAATTAGCAGTACTGCTTGTGAAGGCAGTATGTTTTCTTTTACATTGGCATTTATGGTGACAATACGTTGTCCATCTCTTCTATTAATTTGGGTTAACTCTTGTTGAGCAGTACGGGTGACAAAATTAGATATTGGTATCGCCTTGCCTTCGCTATTGATAATACGCAAATGGTCAAATTGAGTAACATTCCTATATTGATTAGCAAATCTAAGTATGATATCTACCTCCTCATCTTTACTGTCTGGCCTATAATTTGATGCGGTAACACCATTAGTAACTAATTTAATAAAATTACCTATATCAGTAATATTAACATTTAATTGTGCGGCTAATTCACGGTTTATATCAAATTTCCATTCAATAGAATCAATAGGCCTTGAGTCTTCTACATCAAGGAAATAATCATTATTTAACAAGAGGTCATGAATCTTCTTTGCTTCGGAATGTAACTTTGAATTATCAGGATGCGTTACTTCCATTTGAATGTTCTTACCGCTTCTTGGGCCTGGTTTTTCTTTATCTGTTTCAACTATCATACCAGGGTAAAACTGCGTATAATCCCGAATTCTTTTGAGAATTTTATCAACTTTATCACGTTTTTGCCAATTGATAAATTCAAGTGATATTGTTGCTATCACATCTTCAGCATTATTACCTTTGGAGCTATCGCCAGAAGATTCGCCTGATCTTGTATAAAATACTTTAATTGACTCAGATTCTGCTTTTGCCTCTTCATATACTTTAAGGGCAAAACGTTCTTTTTCTTGAACAGATAAATTACCACGCATCCTTACCTTAATCATGGCATTATCAGGCTCAATTGTTGGGAAGAATTCCTTGCCTGTATTAAAAAATGCAAATATTGCAATTACAGTAGTTAGACTAAGTAATGTAACAATAGTAAAGGATACAGGTCTGTGTAATATATGTTTTATTATATGAATATAACGCTTAGTAAATATACCAGGTTTATTGCTCTTAGATTTGATGTTTTTGCTAGTTGATGGATTTAGCCAGCATCCTATCACAGGAATGAATATTAGCGCCATAAATAAGGATGCAGTGATAGTACAAATTAATGTGATTGGAATAAATAACATAAATTGTCCAACTGTTCCTGGCCAGAATAATAAGGGTAGAAATACTATAATAGTTGTTAAAGATGAGGTAATAATTGGTAACGCCATACGTCTGATACTGCCTTTGAATGCATCAATTACGGAGACATTATTTGTTATTTGACGATTTGCATATTCAACAATGACAATTGCAGCATCTACTAATAAACCTACTGATAATATCAGGGCAAAAAATACTACAACATTAAGTGTAATACTCATTTTAGATAACACTAATATAGCCATAAGGAAGCTACTTGGTATTGTTAGCGAAATCAAAATGGCAGATTTAAAATTGATAAAAGTCATAGTGATCAAAGTGACTAATATCAGGGCAAAGATCATATTATTTTGCAAATCATTAGTATTTGTAATAATACGTTTTGAACCATCCTGAGCATAGATGACATCAATATTGGGGCTAATTAGCGATATTTCATGATTAACTAATTCCTTAATATTCGATATAGTCTCTATAATATTATGACCTGAGCGTTTGGAGACCTCTAAGGTTACGGCATTTTCCCCATTTACTTTTGCCAATGATTTACGTGGTTTAAACCCGGAAACCACATCTGCAATATCTTGAATTTTTAAAACGATATTATCTTTTGTCTTAATTGGTAAAGACATAATTTGTGGGATAGATTCTAATAATCCTGGTAATTTTATGGCAAATCTAGAATTATCAGTTTCTACGGCCCCTGTAGGGATAAGCTTATTATTGTTAATAATATTTTGAATCATATCCATTGAAAGGCCATAAGACTCTAATTTCATTGGATCAATGATTATTTCTACAGTATCTTCAAGGTTACCCGCAATATTAACATTTAAGATTTCAGCTAGTTCTTCAATTTTATCTTTAAGTTTTCGGCCAGTTTCAACAAGCGCACGTTCTGGAACTGCGCCAGTTAGGATAACATTCAATACAGGGAATTCACTAAATACTACCTCTTTAAGTACGGGCTCTTCAACTCCGTCAGGCAATTCGGCTTTTGCTCTGTCAATTTTATCTCTAACATCTTGCATAGCCTTAATATTATCAAAGCCGGCTTCAAATTCTAGTACAATAGAGACTCTACCTTCAGCAGCATAGGACTTAATATATTTTAGACCTTCAATTGTTTTTACTTCTTTTTCAATGGGCTTAATTAATAGCCTTTCTCCATCTTTAGGAGATATTGCTTCATAATTTACTGAAACATATATTACAGGTATTCTTATATCTGGATATAATTCTCGAGGAATTTTTCCATATTCTATTATACCTAAAATGGTAATTAATAACCAAAGTACTAGAAAGGCTTTTCGTCTATCAAAAATAAAATTTATAACTTTGTTCATTTATTTGCTTCAGTTACTTTAACAAAGTCACCCTCTCTGATAAAACCATGCCCTATAGTTATAATAGGTAAATTATTGGGCAAATTAGTAATTATCATTTTATTGTTATTTTCTTCTAATATTTCTACAGCGGCAAATCTTACCTTGAAATTTTCTACATATTTAATCCCAATAATACCCTCAGCATTTAATGTTAAATATGAGGGTTTTATTTCATAGGCTTTTACTTTGTCATAAGGTATTTCAATCCTTGCGGTCATACCACTGCGGAAATAATTGGTGGGATTGCTAATTAGCACTTCAACCTTAAAGGTTCTTGTATCTGGATCAGCATCACCAGCTATAAAAATTATTTCTCCATCTGCTTCAGAATTATTACTAAAATAAACCTTAGCACTGTCACCAATTAGCAAATCATTTACTTTTGATTCAGCTAAGAAGCCAGTAATGATTAATCTATTATCTTCAATTATTTTTAACAAAGGCGTTGAATAGCTAGAAACAACTTGGCCTAACTCGACATAGATTTCTTCGATCTTGGAATTAAAAGGAGCTGTTATAGTAAGGCTTGCAAGATTATCTTGGGCAATTTTTAATTTGGCTTTATCTTCTTCGTAAATAGCCTTTGATTTTTGCATTTCACGTTTAGATGCTAATTTATTAGCATATAAAGATTTCATAGATCTATATTCTAACTTACTGTTATCAACACTGATTTTAGCCTCATTCAGCAGTGATTTATATTGTGGTTTAGCAAGCTCAATTAATATATCACCTGTATATATTTCATCACCTTCTCTTACTTTAATTTCTTTTACTTTTGCATCGATCTCAGGAATGAGAGTTAAAGTTCTATATGCTCTTGAAGAACCATATATAATAAGTTTTTTTACATATTTAAATGATTCTAGTTTGCTCGTTTCTACTCTAAAAACGGGCTCTTTAACGTTATTACTTATAATTATTTTATTAGTATTATTTTTTTGATTTAACCAGATAGATCCAAATAAGAGAAATAAGGCTATAGCAATATAAATAACCCAACCAAAGCTTTGGTAATTTTGAGTGGTTTTGTTAGATTTGACCTGAGCTATCTTGGTCTTTGCTTTTGTGGTGTTTTGCAGTTTAGGACTTTTTTTTGATGATTTTGCTCTTTTGTAATTTTTATAAATTTTCATATTTCATTACTTATATTTTTTTTGCTATTTCAATTGCTGCCTTTGAGCCGAATTTTATGACATTAGAAATAAGTCCGTAAAAAGGAGCTGATCTTCCATTATGTTCGATTGCAGTTTCACGATGTTCATCCTCATCATCTTTAAATTTTTGAATTTTCTTTTTTAACTCTAACTCTGAATCATCAAGATTCTTTAATTGCTGCTCATAATGCTCAGTAATAGCCTCTTCTACAGCTATTGTGCATGCCATAGCTGTTTCTTTGCCGGCAATAGCAGTTACACTACCAAGAGCATAGCTTACAACATGCCAAACTGGCATTAATAGCGATGGTCTTATATTACGCTTTTTAAGTTCTTCTTCAAAATAATTGAGATGCTCTAATTCTTGTTCTTTCATCTCAATGATTTGAGCTTTAATATTTGGATCTTTGATAAAATTTTCCTGAGCTTGGTAAATTAAATTAGCGGCATATTCACCGGCATAATTTACTCTTATCATTGATTCTATCTGTTTTTTATTTGCTGCCATAACCTGATGACAAAAATTAATTAGTTAGGTAAAACTAAAATGGTGGGTCTGGTTGGACTTGAACCAACGACCACATCGTTATGAGCGACGTGCTCTAACCAACTGAGCTACAGACCCTAAAAATTGATAGCAAAGCAAAGATGCATTTATATCAATCACCAAGCGATTTTAAATATATAATATAGCTGAAATTGCAAGTAGAAAAGATATAATGATATTTAACTATTTAAAATTAAAGTTAAAAAACTTGTTGATCTTTTGCCTATTTTTTTTATAAATTCTTCTCACTACTGACATAAGAAGTAATTTTACTTCTTATAAATATATTTGGGGATATAGCTCAGTTGGTAGAGCACTTGCTTTGCAAGCAAGGGGTCAGCGGTTCGAATCCGCTTATCTCCACCATTTTTCATCTGGCGAAGCCATTCAATTAAATTTAAACATATCTTACTCATACCCATAAACCGGAACATATATAATGGTCAATAATTGGAATGAGATGATCACCCGTAGGGGCGGGGTCCTTCCGCCCGGAACATATGCAATAGTTAATAATTGAAATGAGATGTTGCAACTTGTAGGGGCGGGGTCCTCCCGCCCGGAACATATGCAATAGTCAATAATTGAAATGCGATGATCACCCCGTCTTCACCATAAACAAACAAAGATTTATATTGTTTGAAAACATAGAGTTGGTGTAATATCATCCGCCACAAATGCATCGAATTTGGTTAATCACGGGTGGGAGGACCCCGCCCCTACAAGTTGCAACATCCGTTATGAAATATGAATTATGAAATTGGGTGAATATACGAATCCCGCCTGCCCGTAACGTACAGAAATGTTAATTATTTGGTGAGATGATTACCCCGTAGGGGCGGGGTCCTCCCTCTCTCCCGTAACGTACGGGAGCGGAAACAAGAGAGATGGACAATGTCTATAGTTAGGTAAAGGGCTTTATCTAATTGGGGATTGATAGTTAATCCAGCAGCTCCTTAACAATCCTTTGTTTTAACTGATCAAGATTAATTAGGCTAGCAGCAGAGATGGCGATTATTTCTTTGCCGGTGGATTCTTGTAAACTTTTTATAATCTCGGGCAAATCCTCCTCGAAGACTAAGTCAATTTTATTAAGTACAATAATCTCCTTCTTATCCATTAAAAGATCTGAATATTTGGTTAATTCATTGCGGATAATTTCATAGGACTTATTTGGGCTTTCTGCGGTTACATCAATTATGTGCAGAATGGTTTTACAACGCTCAATATGTTTAAGGAATTTATGCCCCAAACCCATACCATCGCTCGCACCTTCAATTAGACCAGGAATGTCAGCAATAACAAAATCTTTATCATCATAAACAACAACGCCCAGATATGGCTTTAATGTGGTAAAAGGGTAATCAGCAACCTTTGGCTGAGCTTTTGATAAAACAGAGATTAAAGTAGATTTTCCAGCATTAGGAAAGCCAACTAATCCAACATCGGAGAATATTTTAAGCCTTAAATGTATAATTTGCTCCTCTGTTGGCTCGCCAGGGTTTGATATTTTTGGGGCTCTATTTATTGAGGATTTAAAAGACGCATTACCTCGTCCACCCTCACCACCTTTAAGCAAGATATATTCTTGATCTTCTTTATCAAAATCACATAACATATTATCATCATCATCATATATTTGTGTGCCTAGTGGTACTTGTAATACAGTATCTTCTCCATTGGCGCCATGACGATTTTGTCCCTTGCCTTGTCCACCTGCCTTGGCTTTGTAATGTTGTTTAAATTTAAAATCGATTAAGGTATTTAAATTTGTACTACTTTTGAAAATAACATGCCCGCCTCGGCCACCATTACCGCCATCTGGACCACCAAATGCTACATGAGCTTCGCGTCTAAAACTACAGGAACCACCACCACCATTACCAGCTTTTACATATATTCTAGCTTCATCAAAAAAATTCATCTTCTAAATATAAAATTCTAAATTAATAATCCCAAAGATGAGAAAAAGATATAGGATAGAAAATCCAAATAATTTCATGCTATATTTCTCCCAGTCCTTTCTTACCATATATACAAGCTGGAGAAATTTAATGTTAGATAATGTGGTCACAATTAGATATAAATACCCTAGCTGTGGCATAGACAACATTAGAGCATAAGTCAAAATGCATAATAGGATGCTGTAAAAAATAATGTGGTTGATGGTAGAGGGAATGCCTTTCGCTAATGGCATCATCGGTATTTTGGCTATTTTATAATCATTGTTTTTTTTCAGTGCCAATGCCCAAAAATGCGGTGGAGTCCAAATAAACACAATTAAAAATAACAGAACTGCATTTAAAGAAATGGAATTTGTCACTGCGGCATAACTAATAACCGGAGGGAACGCACCAGCAGCACCACCAATTACAATATTTTGAGGCGTGATACGTTTGAGCCAAATCGTATAGACATAAATATAAAAAAAGCTGGCAAACAATAAAATGATTGTTGCCAATACATTAGTTGCAAGAAACATCAAAATTGCTGAAATAAGTATTAATATGGAACCAAAGGCTAATGCATTATCGGCTGTTATGCGCTTTGCAGCTACAGGACGATTTTTGGTCCGCACCATCAATCTGTCAATATCACGATCATACCACATATTGATAGCTGCTGACCCCGAGCTAGCTAATGCAATGGCTAGGATAACTGTAATAGATAGGAAGAAATTAATAGACTGTTCTGCTATGATTAGACCTGTCGTAGCGGTAAAAACAATCAGTAGCAATACACCAGGTTTGGTTAGTTCTATATAATCCCTAACAGTGCTTGGAGCTAATTGCGCGATATTGTCATCGATATTATGAAGAGAATATGGCTGGACCACACTAATTGTTTTTAAAAACTGGTTGTTTAGAAAAACTATGTACTGGTGGTGGAGATGAAATTGTCCACTCCAAAGTGTTTGCGTATTTGCCCCAAGGGTTACTACCAGCTTTCTTACCTGATTTTAAAGTCATATAAATAATTACAAGAAATAATATAGCGCCTGCAAATGAGATATAAGATCCGATAGATGAAACCATATTCCAGCCAGCATAGCTATCTGGGTAATCAGGATACCTTCTCGGCATGCCTGCAAGACCTAAGAAATGCTGTGGGAAGAAAGTTAGGTTTACGCCGATAAACATTATCCAGAATTGTATTTTCCCCAACGTCTCATCATACATTTTTCCGGACATTTTTGGGATCCAATAATAAAATGCTGCAAAGGCAATAAATAATGCCCCAAGAGACATTGTGTAATGAAAATGGGCAACAATATAATAAGTGTCATGCAGCATAATATCAACGCCACTACTTGACAGTAAGACGCCGGTTACGCCGCCAGCTGTAAATAAAAATAGGAATCCAATAGCGTATAACATTGGAGTTTTAAATTCTATAGACCCTCCCCACATTGTGGCTATCCAAGAAAATACTTTTATTCCTGTTGGAACAGCAATAACCATAGTTGCAAGCGTAAAATAAGTTCTAGCACCAGCGCTAAGACCAACAGTAAACATATGATGCGCCCAAACTAGAAAGCCTACAATTCCGATACCAGCCATTGCATATACCATGCCCAAATAACCAAAAATCGGTTTTTTAGAAAAGGTAGAAATAACATGACTAATAATACCAAATCCAGGCAAGATTACTACATAAACTTCAGGATGGCCAAAAAACCAAAATAAATGTTGGAACAGTATAGGGTCCCCACCACCAGCAACATTGAAAAAATTAGTGCCAAAATTACGATCAGTAAGCAGCATTGTAATTGCTCCGCCCAATACCGGAAGTGCCAGTATTATTAAAAATGATGTAACAAGCATTGACCAGACAAATAAAGGCATGGTAAATAGCTTCATACCTGGGGATCGCATATTTAGGATGGTTGCAATAAAGTTAATAGCTCCCAATATTGATGAAATACCCGCCATATGTAATGCGAAAATTGCAAAATCAACGGCTTTACCAGATTGATAAACCTCGTTACTAAGTGGGGGGTATATTGTCCATCCAGTACCAGCTCCACCATCAACAAACACTGAGGTCACAAGTAGCATAAGTGCAAAAAACAAAAACCAAAAGCTAACATTATTTAATCTTGGAAAGGCCATATCAGGGGCCCCAATCATAAGGGGAACAAAATAGTTACCAAAGCCTCCTATTAATGCCGGCATTATCATAAAAAACACCATGATAAGGGCATGGGCCGTGATAAACACATTATAAAGCTGATAGTTACCATTAAATATTTGATCACCAGGCTGCATCAATTCCATTCTCATGCCTACTGAAAATGCTGCGCCAATTAGGCCTCCAACTATGGCCAATGCTAAATAGAGAAGACCAATATCCTTATGATTTGTGGAGTATAACCATCTTTTTATTCCTGTGGGGGCGTGATGAGCTGACATAAATTACCTATTTGATGCTAGATGTAGATTATTAGGTGAGTCTAGACTTGTAAACTGCTGTTGAGCAATAATAAGCCATTTTTTAAATTCTTCTTTTGTAACGGCGCGGATTTTTATTGGCATAAATGCGTGATAGGCTCCGCATAGCTCTGAGCATTGTCCAAAATAGACGCCTGGCTTCTCAATATAAAGCCAGCTATGATTTAACCTTCCGGGAACGGCATCCATCTTGACTCCAAGGCTAGGAAGGGCAAAGGAGTGCATAACGTCAGATGATGTAATATGCAGATCTATATATGTTTCCACGGGCAGAACAACCGCATTATCTACCTCTAAAAGCCTAAGGTCACCCTCTTTTAGCTCGTCATCTTTCAGCATATAACTATCAAATGCGATGGAGTCGAAATCAGGGTATTCATATGACCAATACCACTGGTTACCAGTAACTTTTAACGTCATCTCTGTTTTGGGTATTACTTCTTGTTTATAAATCAGCTCTACTGATGGGATAGCAACCAACACAATAATGACGGTAGGAATAACGATCCAAATAATTTCAAGAAATACATGATGTGTGCGTGTTGAAGGCACCGGGTTATTAGATGCTTTAAATCTATAACAAGTATATGCAATAAGAATAAGGACAAAAAACAAGACAGCAAACATAAATAACATTATGTAATTATGAGTTTCAATTGCAGCGCTTGCTAATGGCGATGCTGGAGCCTGAAATCCCATTTGCCAGGGCTTTGCTATACCATCAGCCATACTTAGTCCTGGAGCAATTAATAATGATGTGATAAAAGATAGAAATAAAAGTGTCGTCTTTGTCATAGAGATTATATATATAGCCGCGCATAATAAGAATAATTGCTACAATTATCAAGAAGAAAATAACTAGATTAATCCTTAAAGATCAGATTTTGAACTATTACACGACTTTGTGGGCCGACATGGAGAGTTAAAATTATCTATCGGATGTAGAGGGCCCTCTTCTGCTTCCGATTGGCTGAACCCGTTATTCCGGGCGGGGAAGGGGGCATAATACCAAAGAATTAATCATCACAGATGTTGGCGGGTGGGAGGACTGTATGCAAAAGGGCTTTATTAAGCCGCCACTTCATCATCCTGCAGGCAGTGAAGCTCGAAATCTACATTTTGCTTAATGTGTTTATAAGAGCCCATCAAGGCATTTGCGCCACGAATGGTTGTAAAATATACCACCTTATTTATTAAGGTTGCTCGCCTTATACTATAGCTATCCAAGATAGAATTTTTTTCTGAAGTTGTATTTATAACCAAATGAATTTCTTGAGCATTTATCATGTCAACTATATGAGGACTACCCTCCTTTACTTTGTTAATAGTTTTTATGCCCTTTAGCCCCTTCTTCTTTAAAAACTCTTTAGTACCTTTTGTTGCTACGATGTTAAAATTAAGACTTTGCAGTTGTTTTACAATGTCCAGGATGCTCTCCTTATCTTCATCCCTTACTGATATAAAAGCTGCGCCTTGAGCTGGCAATTTATGATATACTGCTATTTGGGCTTTTGCAAAAGCCTCTGCAAAGCTTGAGGCTAACCCCATAACCTCACCAGTTGACTTCATCTCTGGCCCAAGTAATATATCTACATTTTCGAAGCGATCAAATGGGAATATGGCCTCTTTAACCGCAAATTTATTTTTTAGCTCCAATTTTGACAAATCGAAATCTCTCAACTTGGCACCTACCATTAATTTCGCAGCTATCGCGGCAACAGGAATAGAGGTGGCCTTTGCAACGAAAGGAACGGTTCTAGATGATCTTGGGTTTACCTCAATAACATAAAGCTTATCATTTTGGTAGGCAAACTGAATATTCATCAATCCTTTTATATTTAAGGATTTGCCAAGAGATTCGGTAGCTGTTTGAATCAAATTTATTACATCCCTACCTACTGAATATGGTGGGATTGAGCAGGCGGAATCACCTGAATGTATACCAGCTTCTTCAATATGCTCCAATATTGCTGCAATTTTAATATTCTCGCCATCACCTAATGCATCAACATCAAATTCAATCGCATTAGATAAAAATTTATCGATAAGAATAGGCCCTTCAAGAATTACCTTTTTATTACATTTTACATACTCATCTAAGCCATCGTTACTTTCTATAATCTCCATAGCTCTGCCGCCTAGGACATAAGATGGTCGAACAACCACTGGGAACCCAATGCGAGCAGCACTTTCCTTTAGTTGATTAATATTATGAATTATAGCACTTTCTGGTTGGTATAAATTTAACTCCTCTAATAAAGCTTTAAATCTTTCTCGATCTTCTGCCAAATCAATCATGTCAGGAGAAGTGCCAATTACTTTTATATTATTTTCTTGCAGGGTGGAGCATAGCTTTAAAGGTGTTTGCCCTCCGAATTGAACAATTACTCCAGTAAGCTCACCGCTTTCTTCTTCTTTTTTTATAACCTCTATAACATCTTCGGCATTCAGAGGTTCAAAATATAAGCGGTCAGAAGTATCGTAGTCAGTAGAAACAGTTTCAGGATTACAGTTAATCATTATAGTTTCATAACCAACCTCACTTAAGGCAAAAGCGGCATGACAACAAGCATAATCAAACTCAATTCCTTGACCAATCCGGTTTGGGCCGCCACCTAGAATAATAATCTTCTTTTTATCAGTAGGGTTTGCTTCGCACTCTGTCTTAGTATAAATATTGCCTTCATAGCTAGAGTAAAAATATGGAGCAAAAGATTTAAATTCAGCAGCACATGTATCTACCTTCTTGAAGACCGGAGTAATATCTAGCTGCTTTCTATATTTGGTAACTTCCTCTTCTTTTATACCCTTTAGTTTTGCAATAGACTTGTCCGAGAAACCATGCTTTTTAAGTTTTAATAACAAGGATTTGTCGTTGACATTTGAGTGTTTGATTAAATCTTCTAAATCGATAATACTTTTGATCTGTCCTAGGAACCAAGGGTCATATAGGGTAATATTTTGAATTTCCTTAATTGACATCTTATAGCGCATTGCCTGAGCTATATAGAGTAAACGATTGGGCTGAACTTTCTGTAGCTCACTTTTAATAGCATTGTAATTTTTATCCCAACTTTGACTTTCTTCGTAACCCTCAATTTCCAGCTCATCAAGGCCGGTAAGGCCGGTTTCCAAAGATCGCAGGGCCTTTTGAAGGCTTTGGGTAAAGTTTCTACCTATCGCCATAGCCTCGCCAACTGATTTCATACAGCTAGATAACTCAGTAGAGGTTTTGGTAAATTTCTCGAAGGTAAAACGAGGGATTTTAGTAACAACATAATCAATTGTAGGCTCAAAAGATGCTGGAGTTACTTTAGTAATGTCATTTTTTAACTCATCCAAACTATATCCTATAGCCAGCTTTGCAGCGATCTTAGCAATAGGGAATCCTGTGGCTTTTGATGCGAGGGCAGATGACCTTGATACGCGCGGGTTCATCTCGATGACTAACAATTCGCCATCTTTGGGATTAACTGCAAACTGCACATTTGAACCACCAGTTTCAACTCCTATTTCGCGCAACACGGCAATAGAAGCATTCCTCATTATTTGGTATTCTTTATCTGTAAGGGTTAGTGCTGGAGCAACGGTAATACTATCTCCAGTGTGAACCCCCATAGGATCGATATTCTCGATAGAGCAAATAATAATTGCATTATCATTTCTATCTCTAACAACCTCCATCTCATACTCTTTCCAACCTAGAACAGATTGATCAATTTGAATCTCAGAGATTGGGGAAATACTAAGACCTAATTTTACCTGATTTTTATACTCCTCCATAGTGTAGACGATTCCACCACCAGCTCCACCCATAGTAAAGGAGGGGCGTATAATTGCAGGTAGTTTGATTTCATCTATAACCTCTAGAGCCTCTTCTAGAGTTTTTACTATGGCATTTCTAGGCGTCTTTAAACCTATCTTCTCCATAGCAATGTTAAATAACTGGCGATTTTCAGCTTTATTAATAGCGTCAATATTTGCCCCTATAGTCTCAATGTTATATTTATCAAGAATGCCTGCATCATGTAATGCAAGTGTAGCATTTAAAGCAGTCTGGCCGCCAACAGTAGGGAGGATAGCGTCAGGCTTTTCCTTTTTGATAATTTGCTCAATAAAATCTGTAGTTATAGGCTCAATATAAGTCCTATCTGCAACCTTAGGATCAGTCATAATTGTTGCAGGGTTTGAATTGATTAAAACAACCCTATAACCTTCTTCCTTTAAAGCCTTGCATGCTTGAGTGCCGGAATAATCAAATTCACAGGCTTGGCCAATAACGATGGGTCCAGCTCCTACAACTAAGATTGTTTTTAAATCGGTTCTCCTAGGCATAAGCAATATTTTTTGATTTTTTATACTCAGCTACGTATTTAGCAAAGGTGCTAAATAAATATTTGCTGTCCTGAGGTCCAGGAGAGCTTTCTGGGTGGTATTGAACAGAAAAGGCCATTTTATCTTTTATGCGAAGCCCTTCTATAGTGTCATCAAATAAAGATAAATGAGTAATCTCAATATTATCTGGTAAGTTTTTCTTTGTTACGCAAAAGCCATGGTTTTGGCTGGTTATTTCAACTTTCTTATTGTCTAAATTGATAACAGGATGATTTGCACCCCTATGACCTTGGTGCATTTTCTCGGTGGTTAGACCGCAGGCAGTGGCCAGTAGCTGATGCCCTAGACATATTCCAAAGAGGGGGATGTTATTATCAAGTATTTTTCTGATAACAGGAGTTGTAATTTTTGATGTTGCTATAGGATCACCAGGGCCATTTGATAAAAATATTCCATCAGGATTGAGTTGCAGGATATCCTCAAAGCTACTATCAGAACTCAAAACATGTAATTTAAAATTTTGCTCAAGTAAGCAGTTAAGAATATTATCCTTTACTCCAAAATCTAATATCACCACATTGGCATTATGCTTTGGGGTTAGATCTGGCCTAG
>JABJMA010000053.1 GCA_018659605.1 Rickettsiales bacterium | reverse complement strand
TGCAAATCTTAGACCTGCAATTTGTTTTGATGAACTAGTATCAAGCTCAACATTAAAAGAAGATATCATAAGAGGTCTTGACCTTATGATTGTTAGAGAGCTTACAGGTGGTATATATTTTGGTGAGCCCCGTGGAGTTGATATAGATGCAGAAGGTAATAAGAAAGGTTACAATACATTAGTCTATCATGATTATGAAATTAAACGCGTAGCTAAAGTTGCATTTGAAATTGCTAGAAAAAGAAATAGTAAAGTTTGCTCTGTTGACAAGGCCAATGTATTAGAATCAACAGAATTATGGCGTGAGGAAGTATCTAAATTACATTCTGATTCTTATTCTGAAATTGAACTTTCGCATATGTATGTTGATAATGCATCTATGCAGCTAGTTCGAAATCCAAAACAATTTGATGTAATAGTTACTACAAATATGTTTGGTGACATTATATCTGACACGGCTTCTATGCTAACAGGTTCACTTGGTATGTTGCCATCTGCATCATTAGGTAGCGAGATTGATGGTAAAATGAATGCATTATATGAACCCGTGCATGGCTCAGCACCAGATATAGCCGGTCAAAACATAGCTAACCCTATTGCTACAATTTTAAGTTTAGCAATGATGTTTAAATATTCATTTAATATGACAAAAGAACATGACAAAATAAATAATGCTATTAAATCTGTACTTAGACAAGGTTACAGAACCGCAGATATAGCTAAAGCTGGAGAGGATACTATATCAACAGAGAGAATGGGTGATTTAATTTTAAATGAGTTGTAATTATGCGCAGTTTTTTTCTATTTATTCTACTTTCAACAAGCATAAGCTATAATTGGGCAAATGCTTCTGACTATATAAATTTCAATAATTTTAGAAATTCTGAAGTTGTTAGTTGGGCAAGTAAAGATGGGCAAAAACGTTTTAATAAATCTAAATATAAAGGTGATTTTGTAAGGTTAGCTCCAAATTTCCAACCACAAATTAATCCCTTATATTGCGGGATTGCAACCTCAGCAATTATTTTAAATTCAATATTTACTGAAGATAGGCCTAATCAACCAACTTTATCTACTCAGTTTCCAAGTGAGATTGGTAATAAAATGATAGAATTTAATTTATATAGCCAACTTACCTTATTAAATGATGACACTGATCTGATCAAAAATCGAGATATCATAGAGTTTAAATCACAAAATAATACAGGTAAGTATGATCCTGGATTAACTCTTCTTAATCTTAAATCATTATTAGAATTTTATGGTGTAAATGCTGAGCTTAATTATATAGAAAATAAAGTTGCTGATATAGAAATAAGAGATTTCAGGTATAATCTAAAATTAATATTAAATGATGATAATAAATTTTTGATTGTGAATTTTTTAGGAAAATCTTACGGTGCGACAACTGGTGGTCATATAACACCTATAGCTGCATATAACAAGAAAACTGATTCGGTATTACTACTAGATGTAGCATCTCATAAGAATCCTTGGTATTGGGTTAATATAGAGTTATTATATCAAGCTATGAATACCAAAGATGGTGATAATTATCGTGGTTATTTGGTGGTTTCTCGGTAATTAATATTCCCGTATGTTATAGGCGGGCGGAAGGACCCGTCCCTACTGGGTGATCATCTCATTCAAATGAATTAATCATCGCTCTTGTTTACAGGCGGGCGGAAGGAACCCGCACCTACTGGGTGATTATCACATTTCAATTATTACCGTTTCCGTACGTTACGGACGGTCACCCAATTTCATAATTCAAATTTCATAACGGATATTGAAGCTTGTAGGGGCGGGGTCCTCCCGCCCGTTTTTCAACAAATTCAAATCTCTGTTTATTTATTGTGGAGACGGTGTGATCCCCTCATGCCAATGGATTAATCATAGCTCTTGTTTATAGGCGGGCGGAAGGAACCCGCACCTACTGGGTGATTATCACATTTCAATTATTACCGTTCCTGTACGTTACGGGCGGGATGACCCGTTCCTACGATATCTTTACTATTTAGTTTCGCTAGTTATCAAATTTTTGTCTTTTCCGGCAAAATGGGTTATGAAGCAACCAATTATTAATCCAACAATTGCACCTTCTAATATGAACCAAAAAGGTGAAGATAAAATACTATTAGTACCGAAGATGATAGTTGATATTTCTTTAAATTTATCAAAAGATATTAATGTTTGAATAAAATTCATCCAAATTCCGATATAAGCAGAAATAAACCACCATGATATTGGCCGTCCTAAAATGGGATACCAATTAATATAACAAAATACGCCTATTACTGCACCCATGGTAGTATACCATAAAACGAATCCAGATAAGAACATTAATGAGGTGTCAGGAATTAGTATGGGTAGAGAAAAAAATCCAATCATCCCTATAAAAAACCCAGTAAACTTACCTATTACAATAAGTTTTATAATGGCGTGAGGATCTGACATAGTTTACCTAAATTAATAATTATATGAGATGGTATTCTGCTGAATTTACGTTAGCGGAAATAGATTCTTAAGAAAAAATACTTCTAATAATATATTAATATTAAAATAATTATAAATTATCCGAAATTCGATCTTGAAGCTCTTCAAGATCTTCTTCAGATAAAGGGATTAATCCTTTATAAGTAAGATAACCATCTTCACCTAATGTATCTTCGCTTATTAAATTTTCTACAAAAAATCTCAGTGATTCTTTTAATATATAATGCTGCTCTTTAACATAGATAAATAATGATCTTGATATAGGGTAATTACCAGATGATATGTTTTCAAAATTAGGAGCTTTGCCACTAATCTTTGAGCC
The DNA here is from genome assembly GCA_018659605.1 of Rickettsiales bacterium. GTDB lineage: Bacteria > Pseudomonadota > Alphaproteobacteria > Rickettsiales > JABIRX01 > JADHOX01. The sequence continues at coordinate 6,153 of JABJMA010000053.1, read as the reverse complement.
TTGAACCTTGTCTAAATTTTGCTCAAGGTAACTATAGCCAAAAATACCTAAAGATTCCTCATTAGAAACAAGTTTTTGTATAATTAAGTTATCATTTTCTCCAGCTTCTACAAATATTCCATCTTCTCGTATTAGTGAGCATTGATGTTTTCTAAGGTTTTTATTAGGGTATGCAGCTTTAAATTCTGCTAAATCTTTACATGACTTTTCCAATATTAATTCTACAAAGGCGTCTCTAGTTCCAGATGTTGGTGGAGGGCCATAAACATAAATATTTTTATTTGGTAATAATTTATCAATATCACTCCATTTTTTATATGGATTTGGTATTAATTTACCATTGCTTGGTATATCTCGTGCTAGAGCAAGGAAAATATGCTCTATTGTTAAAGAGTATTGATCTGCCTTTTTACTGTTAGCCAGAATAATCCCATCATAACCAATTTTAATCTCAGCAATATCGGTTACACCATTCTTTCTACATAAATCGATCTCACTTTGTTTTATTTCTCTGGATGCATTAGAAAAATCTGGAGTTTTTAATCCTATGCCTGAACAAAATAATTTCATTCCACCACCGGTACCAGTAGTTTCAATAATTGGAGCATTATACTCAGTTTCGCGGCCAAAATTCTCAGCAACTACAGTGATAAATGGATAAACAGTTGATGAACCAACAGCTGTAATTTGGTCAGCCGTTGAAGCCAGTGATAAAGGCGTTGTGGAAATTAGCGCTGTTAGAATATATGTGACAAATCTTTTTGGCATGCGAATAATTTTATGGTTATCGAGTTTATGCTCTATATTACTTATAAAGTCAAATTTGCTTCAAATATGTTATTCTTAAGAGTAAAGAAATAGTCTCATTATTTAGTGTAATAGGCATAGATTAGCAATCTTTACAAATCGGATTATCAACTATTCCCCCTATGAAATTAATCAAAATTACTAAAAGATCAACGAACTAATTAATACATTATTAGTTCGTTGATATAAGAAATTATGTGATTAAGAATATATTTTCTTGCTCAAAATATAGATATATTTAAGTTTTTATTTCAAAATAAGAAAAATTAATTAATAACTAATATAAATAATAATTATTATTAATGCTGAAATACATCTATATAGTTTTTCTTCTGCTATGTACCACTTCACAAAATCTCTTTGCATTAGATGCAAATTTAGATCTTAAAACCAGTGGTCCAGATATAGAATTTTCATTTAAGCTCAATGAATCTGTCGAATATGATTTTTTTACATTATCAGATCCTTATAGATTAATCGTTGATTTGAAAGCTAAGGATGTAAATCTATCTAAGAATGATATTACAACAAATAGGAGTATCATTAGGAATATAGAAGATTCACAGTTAAATGGTTATCATCGAGTAACTATTGAATTCTTATTACCATTCCAGCTTATCGAAGTTACGATGGATAAGCAGTCTACTAACTACAATCTGAAACTGATAATAAATACTAGTAAACAGCCACTATATAAGAATGATGCAAAAAATATCGATGAGTTTCTAGATATTGTATTCTCGCAAGAAGAGAATGATAAAATTACGGCTAATAACAAAACTAATGATAAGGCAGTATTAATTAATAAAATTAATAACAAATCTGTAAAAAAACCTATAATTGTAATCGATGCTGGTCATGGAGGCAAAGATCCTGGCGCTGTAAACAGGAAGGGTGACAAAGAAAAGAATATCACATTAAAATATGCAACTGAGCTAGCAAATAGACTCAATCAGACTAAACGCTATAAAGTTTATCTTACCCGTGATAAAGATAAATTTGTTTCATTAGGTGGTAGGCAATATTATGCACGTCGTAAAAATGCAGATTTATTTATTTCATTACATGCAGATTCTGCAGCTACAAGCAAAGCAAAGGGTTTATCGATATATACATTATCTGATAGGGCATCAGATAATGTAGCTGCTATGCTTGCAAATAAAGCAAATAAATCAGATGTTATTGCTGGTATTGATCTAACTGGTGAAAATGCCAGTGTTACAGATTTGATGATTGATCTTTCTCAGAAAAAAGGCATGCAGAAATCAAAGGATTTCGCAGATATCCTACATGAAAATATTAAAAACAAAATTGATACAGTGAGTAAAGCTCAAAGATATGCAGGATTTGCTGTCCTAAAGAATTCTAATTTGGCCTCAATCCTAGTTGAATTAGGGTTTGTTTCAAATAAATCAGATGTTAAAAAACTAAAATCTTCTTCATATAGAAAAACATTGACCAAAGCTATTAAGGATTCGATAGATGATTATTTTGGCTATTAATGTATAATTATTAATAATTTATACTATTAATTGTCTTGTTATATAATTTGTAATTCCAGTTTTATCACTTGGTATAAATAACATGCCCTGATTAATTTTAATTAATTGGTTATGTATCAATTCATCAATTTTTTCTTGATCAACATAATCGGTGAATAGAATTCCAAATCTTTTATAAAATAATTCTAAATTAATCCCCTTATGAAGACGTAATCCCATCATTAAATATTCTTCAATTTGAGTATTTATATCTAAGAGCTCCTTATTTTGTACTGCATTTCCAATAGATAAATTTTCATGACACCATTTTTTAGGCAAATGATAATTAACAAATGCATATTTATCCCTACCCTTTGAAATACGTGAATGAGCACCTGCTCCTATTCCAATATAATCACCATATTCCCAGTAATTTAAATTATGTGCAGATTGAAAACCAGTTTTTGCGAAATTTGAGATCTCGTAGCGTTCATAACCTGCAGCTTTTGTTGTTTCATAAGTAAAGTCATATAGGTCAGCCTGTATGTCATCATCCATTAGCTTTAAAGATTGTTTTTGATATTGCCTATAAAACTCAGTACCCTTCTCAATTGTTAATTGATAAAGGGATATATGATTACTATTGAATTCTAATGCTCTAGTTAGATTTACTTTCCATGATTTAAGATCCTGGCTATGAATACCATAGATTAAATCAAGAGAGTAATTATTGAAATATTGCTGAATATTTTCAAGCGCAATAATTGCCGTTTTAACATCATGTTTACGACCAAGAAATTCTAATATATTATCATCAAAAGATTGTACACCAAGCGATAATCGATTAATTCCTACATCTCTAAAAAATTTAATTTTCTCATTTTCAACGGTTGAAGGATTTGCTTCTAAGGTAATTTCAACATCTTTTGTCAGTTTAAAATTACTCCTTAAATAGTCTAATAATGATGATAATAATTTATTACTCATCAATGAAGGCGTTCCTCCTCCAAAAAAAATAGTATTTATTGTGAATTCTCTTTGTATAAAATTACTATAATATTCTATCTCATTGATATAAGCATCAAGCATTGCCTTCTGATCAACATCCTTTATTACATGAGAGTTAAAATCGCAATATGGGCATTTTGATAAACAAAAAGGATAATGGATATAAAGTCCTAAAGTAAAATCAGCTTTATTTAGTTTTGATTCCATTATGTTTTTTTAATTAAATAGTAAAATATAGGGGTAATTGCAAATCAATATGGAGGCTTAGTAAAGCCTTTCGGAGATAATGTGAATATTTCGCAACCAGTTTTAGTGACGGCTAAACTATGTTCATATTGAGCAGAAAGAGATTTGTCTTTAGTAACTACAGTCCAATTATCATTTAGAATCTTACTAGAATAATCACCTACATTAACCATTGGCTCTATAGTAAAGAACATACCTTCTTTTAATTCTATGCCCTCACCTTTTTCACCAAAATGCATCACATTTGGGGATGTATGGAATATTTGACCGATACCATGACCACAATAATCTCTTACAATTGAATATCCAAAACCTTCTGCATAAGTTTGAATAGCATGACCTATATCACCTAGTCTATTTCCTGGTTTTACCTGATCAATACCCATCATTAATGCATCATATGTTACATCGCAAAGTCTTTTAGCCTTAATAGAGGGCTTTCCAACAAAATACATTCTACTAGTATCACCATACCAGCCATCAAGAATTACAGTCACATCAATATTAATAATATCACCATTTTTAAGTTTTTTATCAGAAGGAATACCATGACAGATAACATGATTTATTGATGTGCAAATAGATTTTGGAAAGCCACGATAGTTTAAAGGTGCCGGAATAGCATCATTAGAAATAATCTTTTTATGACATAAGTTATTTAGCTCATCAGTAGTAATACCTATATCTACAAAATCAGTGATATAATCAAGAATTTCTGCGGCTAATTTTCCGGCCTTACGCATCTTGATATAAGCGGATTCTTGGTGTAATATAATATCGTCCATATTTTTGATTTAATCAGTGGAAATATACAATAATTATTGCATTGTTACTATTATACTATGAGATATACGCTTAAAAAACTAAAATCAAAATATTATTTTACGAGAGAATTATTATGTCTTTAGAGAAAACAGCTGCATTTATTGTAATAGGTAATGAAATCTTATCTGGCCGGACCAAAGACCAAAATATTAATTATTTAACCACTAGCCTAACAGAAGTTGGTATTAATGTAAAAGAAGTCATTATAATTGAAGATGATCAACAGCAGATAATATATCATATAAACAGACTTAAGGTTATGTATGATTATTTATTTACATCTGGCGGAATTGGCCCTACTCATGATGATATCACAGCAGAAGCTATTGCTAAAGCATTAAATAAAAATCTTATACTAGATCGAGAAGCCGTAAAAATTCTAAAAGAACATTATAAAGGCCAGGAGCTAAACGATGCTCGCCTAAAAATGGCAAGGATTCCTGAAGGTTCAACATTATTAAATAATCCTGTTAGTTCAGCACCAGGTTTTAAAATTGAAAATATTTTTGTTTTTGCCGGTGTTCCAGTAATTATGCAGGCAATGCTTAGGGCTAGTATGGAGCATCTCCAGCCTGGAGCAAAGAAATATAGTAGAACCGTGAATATATTCTTAACAGAAAGTATTCTTGCTGATGAAATATCAAAAATTCAGGACAAATATAATGAAGTTGAAATAGGAAGCTACCCATACATTAAAAATAATAAATTAGGCACAGCCATTGTCTTTAGATGCGTTAATCGTGAACTAATAGATCTGGCATTAAATGATTATGTTAAATTCCTAGAATCTAACTATAAGAATATTGCTGAATTAGAGCTAAATCTTACATAAGATAATAAAATGCAGATTAAACTTTTATTACATTCTGCGCTTTATTTTGAGGCAGATATATTTATTAGAAAATATAGGCTAAAAAAGGATATGGAAATTTGCGAATTCATGTTTTTTTATAATAGCCAAAGCAAAATTGGGTTAATTACTAGTACTAAATCAATAGTTTCGGTTGCTTATGCATTTGGTTTTATAAGATCTAAATATTCAATATACAAAGATTGTAAGCTACTGAATTTCGGGTCTTGTGGGTCTGAGAACTTGCCGTTAGGGAGTATAAAAGAAATAGTCAAGGTTTCAGACTATCACACATTAAAGAACTATTACCCCATTTATATAGAGCCTCCACTCTTAGAAACCGCTACTCTAACCACCTTTATTACCCCAAATAATGATTATAGTATTAAAGGTTTATATGATATGGAGGCGGTATATTTTTTTGAGTCAGTATCAAAATTCGCACTACGTGAGAATATTCGTATTATCAAAATTATATCTGATAATTCTGAGACAAATCTTGATAATTTTGATCACAAAATACTATCTAGATATATATCAGACAAAGCAGATCAGTTATATCATTATGTTGATAGCATGATTAGAGAGGCAGCTCAGGATAGTGCTATTCTTACTATAGATATGCCTAATTTTAGCTTTTCTGAGCAGCGAATACTATATGAAGTGGTCAGAAAAATCAGGGCACTAGGTGGAGAAATTAATGCAAAGGATTTTCTTTGTGATAACTTTTCTAAATTAAAGAATGATTTAGAAGAAAGGTTAGATAGATATCATGTTAGGTATTAATGTATGAGCTTTATATATGTTGAGTCACAAATTAAAGATCATCCAAATACAATTGATATTTTTAATAAATTTCCTAAGAAAGAAATAATTGAAATTGATCATTATGGTGAGATTTTTAACCCGTCAAATCAGAGCTTTAGAAAGCAGAAG
>JABJMA010000052.1 GCA_018659605.1 Rickettsiales bacterium | reverse complement strand
CAATTCATATACAGGTCTACTCAATTATTTTTGAGTATTATTATGGTTATGGTTCTATTTATTGGTTTGCTGTGATGTTGGTAGATGCTGTTATTTTCAGTTTTAATAATGGGTCATAAATTATCTGAGAATATTTTACATAAAATTAATTATGCATCTGAATTTGTTGTTAATTCCTGCATTAATAGCATTGAATAACTGTTTGAAGCTAAGTTTTTAGAAATCTACTTCCAGGCTTGATAGCTGGTATGTTCTGTAATTTGTTAGGAGTGTTATTTTCGTCAAAAGTTTCAACATTAAGTTCTATTAGAGAAATTATAGATATATTGTCTAGTGCCTCTTTAATAGGTCTACGATCTATCATGCATGCTTCAGCCAGAATAGTTGCTCCATATTTGTTAATGGCGCTGACAGTTTCTAAAGATGATTTTCCGGTTGTGATTACATCTTCAACGATAAGAACATTGTCGGAAGGGTTTAAGTTAAAGCCACGACGAAATTCGAATACTCCATCTACTCTTTCGCAGAAAATAGATTTTACACCTAGCTGTCTAGCAATCTCGTAGCCGATAATTACACCACCCATAGCAGGGGCTACAACATAATCAATTGGTGTCGTTATTTGTGCTTTAATTTTTTTAGCCAAATCATTACACAGAGTTTCGGCTAATTTGGGATTAGTGAAAATCTGGGCACATTGAATATATGTGTCACTATGTAGTCCTGAGGATAATATAAAATGACCTTTTAAAATGGCCTTGGATTCTTTAAGGATTTCTAGATAGTCTGTGTTTGAAACCATTTTAATATTTAACAGGTTGCTTTACTTAATGAAGGGTAATATCTTAGTCGGGGAGTAATTTAATTTCCACATATAAATCAAAGGGGATTTGTTTTGTTGAAATAATTTTAGGGGCAGACCCATGTGCCCACCCCTACACTAGATAAAATTAATATTTTGTTGCATTAATTATAGAAAACTTATATAAAATTGTGCGAGACGGTTTTTTTCCGTCTTTTTTTTTAGGTTATTTATAGAAAAAGCATCGTGTCACAATATATATCAGGAAATACAGAATTAATTAAAGTTGCACAAGCTGTTGCATCAGAAAAAGGAATCTCAAGTGAATCAGTCATAGATGCCATTGAGCAGGCTATAAAGGTTGCTGCAAAAAAGAAATATGGTAATGATTATTTAATAGAAGCTAGTGTTGATAGAAAAACAGGTAGTTTTAAAATTTACAGAAAATTACTTGTCGTTGAGAAGGTGGAAGATGCTAATCAAGAAATTAGCGTGGATCAGGTTAAGGCCTCTGGAGAATCATATGATTCTATAATCTTGGGTGATTATGTTAATCATAATTTGCCACCTGTAGATGTTGGTAGGCTTGTTGCTCAGGTGGTGAAGCAAGTGATTGTTCAGAAAATTAGAAATGCTGAAACTGATAAAAACTATGAACAGTTTAAGAGTAAAATCAATCAGATAGTAACTGGTGTTGTTAAGAAGGTTGGCCCGAGAGGAGCCTTGTTAGATATTTCTGGTGTTGAGGCATTTCTTGATAAAGGTGATTCAATCCCAAATGAGGTTTTTAAACAGAATGAAAGGGTGAGAGCTTTAGTAAAGGATATCCAGAAAAAGGAAACAGGGTTGCAAATATATTTAACTAGAACTTCCAATGAGTTTTTAGTTAAGCTTTTTGCTCAGGAGGTGCCGGAGATTTTTGACGGAATAATTCAAATCAAGTCAGTATCTAGGGAGCCTGGAGCAAGAGCAAAGGTCGGAGTTCATGCTGTTGAGTCAAGTTTAGATCCCGTGGGAGCTTGTGTAGGTGTAAGAGGATCAAGAGTTCAGGTCGTTATTAGTGAGTTAAAAGGCGAAAAGATTGATATTATTGAATGGTCTAGTGATCCAGCCAAATTTGTGGTAAATGCTCTAGTTCCAGCAAGGGTTCTAAAAGTTATCATTGATGAAGATAGGGGAGTTATTGAGGCTGTTGTTTCTGATAGTGATTATAGTTTGGCAATAGGGCGTAAAGGGCAGAATGCTCGATTAGCTTCAAAATTAAGTGGTTGGAATATCGATGTTTTAACAGAGGATTCTGAGTCTGAAAGTCGTAAGGAAGAGTCAAAAAGAATTTATGATTTATTTACAAGTGAGTTAGATGGTGTTGATGAGCTTGCAGTTAGAATACTTATAGCTGAAGGATTTACTCATATAGATGAGTTGCTATTAATATCTGAAGAAGAGTTATCTACTTTTGAAGGTTTTGATCTAGAAAAGGCTAAATTGTTACAAAAGAAGGCGTCTGCATATATCCAGTCACCGAACTATCGTGAATATAAGTTCGCATCACTTGGTCTAGATGTTGTTATGAAGGATGTTGTATCGTTATCCCCAGAATTAGCAGCTATCCTTGCAAGAAAAAGGATAAAGACACTTGACTCATTGGCTGATTTGTCTAGGGATGAGTTGGTTGATATAATAGGGAGTGACCTAGAGGTACCCAATAAAGAGTTGGATGATGTGATTATGGATGCTAGAAAGATTGCGTTTGGAATATAGGAATTATGACTGAAAATAGATCTAGAGGCTCTCAAGGAGGTGCCATTGTTGTTGTTAAAAAGCGAAGATTCTCGCCCCAAGGATTAAAGTCAAATGTACCAGTTACAGTTGAGGAGAAGCCTAAGGAGATAGCTCCGGCTACTAAGTCAGAAGTATCTGTGGATACTTCTGTTAACAAGGATCAGAAGATAGATCATTTTATAAAAGAGAAAAATAGCCAATTTGTAAATCTAGATGATAATGTAAAAAAAGCTATTCAGCCTAAAAAAGAGAAGCCAAGTGCAGATAATTATCCACCTAAGGAAAAGCCGGTTATTCCGGGTAAGGTTTTTGATTTGTCTAAAGTAGACGAGGTTGATGAGCAGAAGAAGTCTGAGAAAAAGAAGATTACAAAAATACAGCTTGTTGGTCAGGCAAAATCAGGTAAAACTATTGATAATGAATATGCTGCACGTTCTAGATATATTGAGGCCCGAAAAAGTACGGCTAAGCATTATGGAGATGAGGAGGTTAGTGGTAGTAAGCTGAGGTCTTTATCAGCTTTAAAAAGACAGAGAGAAAAGGAAAAGAAAAAATATCAGTCATTAGATCAACTTGTTGAAAATGTAGTAAAAGAGATAATTATACCTAGTACTATTACAGTTCAAGAGTTAGCTAATAGGATGGCGGTGAGAAGTACGGATGTGGTAAAAGAGCTCATGAAAATGGGCATGATGATTACCGGATCACAGCCAATTGATGCTGATACAGCAGAAATTGTAGTTTCCGAGTTTGGTCATAAAGTTAAAAGGGTGCTAGATTCTGACATTGAATTAATTTTGGATAGATCTGAATATAAGGATACTGCTTTAATGAAGGCAAGAGCTCCTGTTATATCGGTAATGGGTCATGTTGACCATGGAAAAACATCTTTATTGGATGCTTTACGTGAAACGGATATTGTTAGCTCTGAGTCGGGTGGAATTACTCAGCATATTGGGGCATCAAAGGTAACAACAAAAGATGGTCGAGTTATTACCTTTATTGATACACCCGGTCATGCTGCGTTTACGCAGATGAGAATGCATGGAGCTAAGGTAACCGATATGGTGATATTAGTTGTAGCTGCAGATGATGGAGTTAAAGAGCAAACGGTAGAGGCTATTAGTCATGCTAGAGCAGCGGGCATACCTATTATTATAGCGGTTAATAAAATTGATAAGGAAGGCTCTGATCCTAAAAAAGTTCTAAATGAATTATTAGCTCATGGAGTTAATGCTGAGTCTTTAGGAGGTGATTGTTTGTCTATAGAGGTTTCGGCCCTAAAAAAGATAAATTTAGATGCGTTATTAGAAGCAGTTCTTTTGCAAGAAGAATTGATGGCATTGGAAGCAAATTATGATTGTTTGGCTATGGGTGCTGTGGTTGAATCAAAAGTTGATAGGCATAAAGGTGTCATGGCAACTTTTCTGGTGCAGCATGGACGGTTAAATATAGGTGATATAGTTTTGGCTGGAACAACTTATGGTCGTGTTAGGGCAATGATGGATGAGCATGGTAAGCAGTTATCTGAGGTTTTACCTTCTCAAGCTGTTGAGATTTTAGGTTTAAATGAGGTCCCTAGTTCTGGTGAAATATTCTATGTTGTTGAAAGTGATAAGATAGCTAGGGATATAGTACAATATAGGATTAACAATAATCGTGATATTGAGTCTGCGAAAAGAAGTAAAAGAACTATAGAGGATATCTTCCAAGATATGGGTGATGATAAGCAGAAATCATTATCGGTAATAATAAAAGCTGATGTTAGAGGTTCTAGCGATGCCATCAAGGCATCTCTTGAAAAATTAACCAATGACAAAGTAAATGTAAAAATTATTCACTCTGGTGTTGGTGGAATTAATGATTCAGATATTAGTCTTGCCAAAGCTTCGGATGCAATTATTCTAGGTTTTAACGTTAGAGCAGTATCTACTCTTAAGGAAACTGAGATAGATGAGGTTAATATCAAATATTATTCTATAATTTATAATCTAGTAGAAGATATTGAGAAATGTATAAAAGGGTTATATGATCCAGAAACAAAAGAGAAGATGTTGGGTAAGGTTGAGATACGGAAAGTCTTTAATGTTTCGAAACATGGGAAGATAGCGGGATGTTATGTTCAAAGTGGAGTGGCAAGAAGAAATAGCAACTGTAGAATTATTAGGGATTCAGTAGTTATCGCTGAATCAAAGATAAAAGTTTTAAAACGCTTTAAGGATGATGCAAAAGAAGTAACAACAGCAATGGAATGCGGAATTAGTTTTGATAACTTTGCAGATTTTAAAGAGAAGGATCTGATAGAGATTTATGAATTAATAAAGGTAGATGAATAAACCCGGATTTAAAGCAAAGAATAAATCAGTTTCAAATCGACAGTTAAAAGTTGCTGAATCGATAAAAAGGTCTGTATCTGAAATATTAAATAATGGTAAGGTTTTATCATTTGTAACTGGAGATCAGACATATACAATCTCACGTGTTGATATTAGCCCTGACCTAAAGAATGCAAAGATATATGTTATTCCTTTTGGTGTTAACAATACAGATGACTTTATTGATATTTTAAATGACAATAATGCCATAGTAAAAAAATATCTAATCAATAAGTTAGTCTTAAAATATGCTCCAGATCTTAAATTTATTTATGATACTTCATTTGATGCTGCAGCATGGGTTTCCGACCTAATAGATGATTATAATTCCTGATTGCGTAGAGTATGGATAGCAATTATGAACAGGAAGAGTTGTTTAGGAGTGGCCCTGCAGTAATTCTTGTTAGGACGCAAATGGCTGAGAATATAGGATCCGTAGCAAGAGCAATGGGTAATTTTGGATTTAGTGACCTTCGTATTGTAAGTCCTCAAATAGAGTGGCCTAATAGTAGGGCAGTTGCCTTGGCCTGCAAATCTAGCTGTATTATGGATAATGCGCAGATTTTTACTTCATTATCTGAGGCATTAATAGGTTGTGATTTTAGTTATGCAATGTCTGCGAGATATAGAAGAAGGGTCAATAAAGAGGTGTACACACCTAAGGAGGCAGTCAAAAATATAAAGTCAGAGAATCAGTTTAGGCATAAGGTGGCGTTTATTTTTGGTGCAGAGAATAATGGGTTGGATAATACTGAGTTGGTCCTAGCACAGAATATTATTTCAATTCCAACTAGTGATAATCACAAGGCGTTAAATATTGCTCAATCGGCATGTGTTTTGTTCTATGAATTGTTCGATAATATATACTCAACATATAAAGTCACAAAGCATCGAAATGAAAAAGCTGATATGGTTGATATGAATAATATGGTTGACCTACTTGATAAAAAGCTTGTATCCAGCAACTTCTACAAGGATAAAGATAGAAGAAAAGCTATGCTTTTAGGAATTACAAATATTTTTACAAAGGCTTCATTAAGTAAATCGGAAATAAAAACTCTAAATGGTATTTTTAAATATTTATATCTTTATAAGGATTTATAAATTTAGAAAGATTCTCTATTATAAGGAAAGAAATTTGTAATTATATGAGGTCAGAAATATTAGATTGATATAAGAGTTACAATGGTCAAAAAAGATTTTATATTAAAGATTGACAACGTTTAAAAAGATGCATATATTTCCCAGCTCTGTAATATTTAGGTAATATGACAAAAAGAATAAATGCAAAATATAAAGTCTCAAGAAGGCTTGGCGTAAAGCTTTGGGGTGAAAACAAAACTACTAAGGAAAAAAATTATCCTCCAGGACAGCATGGTCCTAGAATGATGATGAGACGTCGTACTGATTATGGTATACATCTTTTAGCTAAACAAAAGCTTAAATGTTATTATGGAAACATAAGGGAGAAGCAGTTTAGAGCTTTATATCTATTGTCTAAGAAGCTTAAGGGTGATACAGGTGAGAATCTTGTTGGTCTATTGGAAAGTCGTCTTGATGCCATAGTATATCGGTCATGTTTTGCTCCTACTATTTTTGCTGCTCGTCAATTTGTTAACCATAAACATATTATGGTTAATGGTAAGGTTGTTAATGTTGCGAGTTATCGGGTTAAGCCTGGTGACCAAGTTTCTGTTAATCCAAAGTTCTTAGATAATGTTATAGCACGTGATTCTCTGGAAAATTCTGATAGAGATATACCGGCATACATTTCCATGGATAAATCAAAGGCCACTTTGAACTTTGTTTCTGTACCTATGCTTGCAGATGTTCCTTATCCGGTTATTATGGAGCCTAACCTTATTGTTGAATATTATTCTCGTTAATGTCTATATATGGTATTACTGGGGCAATTTCCACTGGTAAGACTTTTGTTGCAGACTATCTTATTAGTTTAGGCTATACAGTATTTGATGCTGATAATCTATGTCGTAGATCTTATTATGATATAGATATATGTAAGCAGATTTATAAAATATTTCCTAATTTAGAAGGTATTCTAGGTGATCAGCTAAGGGATAAAATATCACAATTTATTTTCCAAGATTTATCTAAGTTAAAGTTACTTGAAAATATCATTCAGCCATATATCAGAAGTGAAATGCAGGAGTTTATTGATGTTAATAAAGATGATAAATTTCTGTTTCTAGATATACCATTATTATTTGAGAATAAGATGGAAGATTTATTTGATAAGATAATTGTAACTGATTGTTCAGAGGCTAACATATATAAGCGTCTTATTTCAAGGGGTTATGATGAAGATAAAATTAAGCAAATTCTTGCTAAGCAAATAGATAAAGATATAAAAAGAGAAAAGGCTAGCTTTGTTATAAATACAGATAATTCTGAGGATGATACTTTTAAACAGGTAAATTATATCTTGCAGAAGATTACAACATAACTCTTCGATAGGAAATCTTAATAAAATGCGTGAAATAATTTTAGATACAGAGACAACCGGTTTAAGTCCAAAGAATGGGCATAGGATTATAGAAATTGGATGTGTAGAAGTTATCGATAAAGTTATCACTGGTAGTAATTTTCATGCATATATAAATCCACAAACTTTAGTATCTGAAGCTGCTTATAATGTTCATGGTATTTCTAATGAGTTTTTGGATGATAAGCCTAATTTTAAAGATGTAGTTAGTGATTTTTTAAATTATATAGCCGATGATGATTTGGTTATCCATAATGCTAGTTTTGATGTTGGATTCTTAAATCATGAGTTAAAGCTTTTGCAAAAAAGGCAGTTGATGAATATTGTTATTGATACTTTAAAAATAGCTAGAGCAAAATTTCCTGGTGCTAAAGTTAATCTTGATGCTCTTTGTAAAAAACTAAATGTTTCAAATGCTGCAAGAGATAAGCATGGTGCCTTGCTAGATGCTGAGATACTTGCATCTGTGTATATCAAAATGGTGGCTGGTAATCAGGATATGTTGTCATTCTCAGATCCTAATATTAATTTAGGAGAGGATAAGGGGAGGGTAGAGCGTATTAATTTTCCAAACCGTAAAATGTCAGTAACGGATGAGGAGTTATCAGCTCATGAATCAATGCTCAATAGGCTAAAAAATCCTATATGGAAAAAGTCTAATTAGTTTTTATCAAGATTAGATAATTTTTAGAGAGTGCAGAAATGCAGTTTTTTATTTTGCAAATTCTGCGGTTTCTAATTTTTCGGGATATATCTTGTGATATTAATTCACTGAGGCTTTATCTTTTTGGGATTGGTAAATAGATTCAAAGTTAATGGGCCCCATCATTAATGGTGGAAAGCCACTGTCTGTTGTAATGTTGGCAACTATACTTCTAGCGAAAGGGTAAATTAGCTCAGGGCATTTGATGTAAAGGATTTGCTGCTTTATTTTGTCATCATCAGACTGAACCTCAAATAATCCAGCATATTTTAGTTCTAAAATAAAAATTACTTCAGGAGTGTCTTCTGTTGACATAGCCTTAGCATTAATAATTAGTTCTACCTCATGAGCGTTGTTTTGTAGATCATTTATCTTTACATCTAGGTTAAACTGGATGTTTGGACTTGTCTTGACTTGCGAAAGACTTTTTGGAGCCCTTGGATTTTCAAAGGAAAGATCTTTTATATATTGAGAAATAATGTTTAATTGCACATTTTTGCTTTTATTATCAGTCATTTGTATATAGAGTAAATTAGTTTATTAAATTTAGTGTGTTACTATTCATGACTGTAGATATTATTATTTTTGCGTTAATTGCAATTTATATTCTTATAAAATTATACAATGTTATTGGATCTGATGATTTGCAATCAGGTGGCATAGATAATTCTAAGGTCAAAGAAGCCTCTGTTATAAACTTATCTAAGGATTCTGGGTATAGCGTTGTGAAGGAGAAAAAAGAAGATAAGGTCGAGAAAAAGTGTTTAGAGGAGTTGCCTAAGGATATTTTGGCTAAAATTAAGGAGGTTAAGACTAAGGATAAAACTTTTTCAGTTGTAAATTTCTTAAATAATAGCGAAAAGGCTTTTGAGTTAATTATCAATGCCTTTGCAGATTATGATACTAAGTCGATAAACTTGTTAACTGATGAGGACGCAAAAACAAACTTTACGAGCTCTATGGATGAGCAAAAGAAATTAAGTTACAATATTAATATCGATATTATTTCATTTCTAGAGAAGTCAATTACAGACATATCAATTAAGAATAACATCTGCCATATTTCAATATTATTTATTACTGAGCAGATTTTTTATATTGCTGATAAAGATAATAAAATTATTAAGGGTGATAGAACTAAAATTGAGAAAATAGAAGATAAGTGGGTTTTTAGGAAAAGCTTAAAAGCAGCGAACCCAATATGGCATGTTGTTGAAACACAATCATAGATTCTAAAGGCAATCGATGGATAATATTATTATCGCTCAGATAAATTTTAAGGTTGGTGCTTTAGCAGAAAACTTTGAGAAAATTATAGATCTTGTTCAAGCAAACTCTGGAAAAACAATTATATTTAGTGAGTTGGCCATTTGTGGTTATTTTGCGGAAGACTTACTAGTGGATCTTAACTTTATTTACAAGATATCTAGCTATCTCCTTGATATTGCCAAGGTTTCTGCCCGGTGTGATGCTTCTGTCATAATAGGGGCTCCAATTGTTGAAGATGAAAAGTTATATAATGCCGCTTTATATATATCAGAGGGTGATATTCGTGTTGTGCATAAGAAAATTTATTTACCTAATAGAGGTGTTTTTGATGAGGAGCGTTATTTCTGTTCTGGAGACGGGGTCAGTCAGTTTAATTTAGGCGGTAAAAAGGTTATATGCATAATTTGTGAGGATTTTTGGAAAATAGAAGCTTCTGCATTAGCATGTGAGGATAATCTTGATTTTTTAATAGTTTTAAATGCCTCGCCATTTGAAACTGGTAAGTTGATGAGGCGTATTGAGAGAGGGAAGTTTCTTGTACAGAAAATTAAGTGTCCAATTATGTATGTAAATTTAGTTGGTGCTCAAGATAGTATAGTTTTTGATGGTAATTCATTTGTGCTATACCCTGATAAGAAGATTGCTTTAATGGATTCTGTTATTGAGCAGGTTAAGTGTATTAATAATATAGATATTATTGACACTGAGATATTGGATAACAACAAGTTTGCAGATATATATAATGTGATTTGTTTAGGGATTAGGGATTATTTTGCCAAGAATAATCAGCATAAAGCATTAATAGCGTTTTCTGGTGGTATTGATTCAGCTTTGTGCGCGGCTTTAACAATTGACGCACTAGGTAAAGAAAATGTACGGTTAATTACTTTGCCTTCTAGATATACAGGTAATTTATCATATATTGATGCAAAATATCTTATTGATGCTTACAATGTTGAAACACTGAACATTTCAATTGAGAATCTATTTAATGAATTGCAGTCATCACTATCACCAGCATTTAAGAGTTATTCTGAGGATGTGACTGAGGAGAATATGCAGTCTAGAATAAGAGGCTTGATTATGATGAGTCTATCAAATAAATATAATGCATTGTTAATAACTACTGGAAATAAGTCTGAATATGCATGTGGGTATGCGACTATTTATGGTGATATGTGTGGAGCCTTAGCTCCAATAAAAGATGTTTTTAAAACAGATGTTTATAAATTAGCTCATTGGCGCAATAATAATATCCCAGTCATTACTAATAATAATTATAAGAGTATGTTTTCTGACTCTATTTTAGTTAAACCTCCAACTGCAGAATTAAGATTTGATCAGAAAGATTCGGATTCCTTACCAGAATACTCAATATTAGATATTTTTCTAAAAGAGTTTATAGAGAAAAAAAGCATGGTTGAGGATATAAAGGTGGTTGGTCTTGATGATGATACAAAGTATAAAATTATAAATATGATCAGGCTTTCGGAATATAAGCGTAGACAATCGGCAATTGGCATCAAGGTGTCTGAGTGTAGTTTTGATAAAGATTGGCGTTTTCCAATTGCTAATAATTATATCCAAAATGAGTAATTTGCTTTGGCGTGAGATTAGCGAGTATAAAGAAGGGTTCTTAGAGTATTTAGTGGCTGAGAAAAACTCAAAACAAAACACTATTGAGAGTTATCTATGTGATTTGAGTGGTTTTGCAAATTATCTAACAGTAAAGCGAAAATTATCTAGTCCATTCCATCCAAGTGATCTAGTGCGCTATGTAAAATTTCTTAAGGAATCATCTGTTGGAAATTCAACTATTTGCCGCAAACTTTCTGCAGTAAGACAATTTATGAAGTTTTTATATTCTGAGAAGTTGTTAGATGAAGATTATAGTTATAATCTGGAGTTGCCAAAGAAGGCAAAAATACTGCCTAAGTTTTTAACAGTTGCTGAAATAGGGCAGTTATTAAAGCAAGCTAAATCGGATAGGACTTTCTCTGGTCAGCGTTTTAATTTAATGCTACATCTTACTTATGGTTCAGGATTTAGGGTGAGTGAGGTTATCTCGTTAAAGAAATCTGCAGTGAGATTTAAAAGTCAATTTGAGTTAGATAGTTTTTTAATTATTTATGGTAAGGGTGGAAAGGAGAGGCTCGTTCCATTAAATAACTTTTGTTTAGAGTTGATACAGGAATATTTAAAAGTTCTGAAGGAGACTATTTATAAAGCTTCATCATTTTTATTCCCTTCGGATTCTAAGGATGGGTACATTACAAGACAAAGATTTGGTCAGCAGCTCAAGCTGCTAGCATTTGATAGTGGTTTAGATCCAGAAAAAGTATCCCCTCATATTTTAAGACATTCTTTGGCAACTCATCTTTTGAGTGATGGGGCAGATTTGCGAGTAATACAGGAGATTTTAGGGCATAATACTATAGCTACTACAGAGATATATACGCATTTAGTTCATAGCGAGGTTCAGAAAATGCTATTGAAAAAACACCCGCTAAATATAGATGAGAAATATTCCTAATATTTTGCGGGTTTGGCTTTAGCTATCTAAATTATATAATGTGTTGCAAGCAGCATCCTCATTTGAGAGTTGGTAAACATCACTTGGTGTGGTTCCATCCCCTGTACAAGTAATATTAACTCCAGCAGCTGTTGAATCCGTGGTATCAACCATTATAGTTATAATTCCTGTCCAAGGTAAACCATTGTCAATTTTTTTAGCCAGCTTATGAGCCCATTTTGGTACAATGTAAGCACCATCCTCTGTCGCTCCTGAGCCAATTTGTAACCAGTTTTTAGCGCCTTCTGGAATGTCAGTCGTGCTATCAGGGTAATATGCTACAGCTTGTGTGTCATAAGCGTAAAATGTAAAATCATATTCATATGATTCATCAGTTCCAGGAGTATAGCTACCACGTTTTAAAATTCCTGATAGATTTAGGTGATGAAATACGAATTGAAGTTCGGTAAAGCTTTCTCCGGTAGCTGCAGCTTCAGCAATTTTGCCGTTTCCATTACCGTTACACTCAGATTCGGTTGCATCGCAATCAGCTCCCCAATAACTATATGCATTATTGAAGTCTCCAGGTATAGCATCGTAAGTGGTCTCAAATAGGCTGAAAGATTGCTTAATTGCGAGCATCTCTCTTAGAAGTTTGTTTGTCTTAGCATTGGCTAATAATGATGAGCTGCCTGAAATCATAGCTACTAATAGGCCGATTATCATTATACTGACAGCTAACTCCACTAGCGTAAAGGCTTTATTAAACATAATAAATATATATTATAGGTTGAGTAAATATGCTTAATGAAAACAATTATTATTGTCTAGAGAAATGTTATATATGTGATATATAAGAATATATCTAATGGAATAAAATCTTTTTGTTAATTTGACTGATATCGTAGTTGCTTGCAATCTTATTAAGATATGTGTTTTTGCATTTGTTTTTTAAAAAAACATTCCTATATAATACCTCGAGAGAAACATGCTGTTTGTTTGTAAATTTAAAGAGATGTTTTGCTGAATTAAATAATAGAGATGTATGGAAAAGGTTATAGTTAAAAATTTAGATGTTTTTTACGGAGATAAGCAGGCAATCTTTAATATTGATTTGGCTATGCAGGAGAAGCAGGTTACCTCACTGATAGGACCTTCTGGTTGTGGGAAGTCAACTTTCTTGCGTTGCCTTAATAGGATGAATGATACGATAGATGGCTGTAAGGTTAAGGGGCATATTAGCCTTGATGGTGAGGATATATATAAAGATAATATAGATGTTGTCATTTTAAGGGGCCGAGTAGGGATGGTTTTTCAAAAGCCAAATCCTTTTCCTAAATCTATTTATGATAATGTTGCTTATGGGCCAAGAATTCATGGTATGGCTTTAAATAAGGGGGAGTTAGACTTTATAGTTGAAAAGTCATTAAAGAGATCATCCTTGTGGGATGAGGTAAAAGATAGATTAGATCATCCTGGTAATAGTTTGTCTGGTGGGCAGCAGCAAAGACTATGTATAGCGAGGACAATTGCAGTAGGTCCGGAAGTAATATTAATGGATGAGCCTTGTTCCTCATTAGACCCGGTTGCAACAAGTAAAATTGAAGAGTTGATAGATGAGCTAAAGGGTAAATATACTATTGTAATAGTTACTCATTCAATGCAGCAGGCAGCAAGAGTGTCTCAGTATACGGCATTCTTTCATATGGGATACTTGGTAGAGCATGGAGCTACTGAAAAGATCTTTAGAAATCCAGATTCTAAAAAGACAGAAGATTATATTACTGGAAGGTTTGGATAATATGTTTTGCAATGTTTTTTCTATAGGGATATTTGCGAATTGGGTAAAGTCAAATAGATAAAATACATAATATCGGTAAGTTGGAGCAAAGTTATTAACACCTGATATCAAGGTACGACTGAAGCTTTGAACTAAGAAAATTCAGACTATATAATAATAAAATTAAAAATAAAAAAAACACAACTTTATCAGTTGACAATAGTAACTTATAAATTATATTCGCTCTTCCTTTGTTCTTTAAAATGTGAATAACGATATATAATATTAAATACGTATTATAAATATATGATAAAGTTGAGTATATATTGAGATAGTAAAAATAACTCTGTGTATAGCACTTCAGTATTAATTAAGTATAAAAAGGGCGTTTGGTGGATGCCTTGGCACCAGAAGGCGATGAAGGACGTAGTACGCTGCGATAAGCTTCGGGGAGCTGCGAACAAGCTTTGATCCGAGGATTTCCGAATGGGAAAACCCAACTGCATTGCAGT